>NZ_DATGKU010000226.1:0-22995 GCF_035294505.1 Chthonomonas sp.
TTTGCAATTTTCTGTGGATTGTGATACAATATAAAAGCACGTACGGAGAGATGGCTGAGTGGTCGAAAGCGGCTGACTGCTAATCAGTTGTAGGGGCGTATTGCCCCTACCCCGGGTTCGAATCCCGGTCTCTCCGCTCTAGAGCACTGTTCACGGCACAGTTTATCCGCTGTGCCGTTTCCCTTTTAAAGCAGCTTGCTCGGAACAGCGGTCTATGCCACCAAGAAAAACAGTTCTCCTCGTTCTCCTGTGGGTCGGTTGGAGCGGCCTTTTGAACCTTCAAAGCGCCAAAGCCAGCGACGGTGCCCACTATCTGCTCTTGCGTGCCCGTGCCCACTACAATCCCGGGCTTAACCCGAAACAGGTCGAAGCCGATCCGGCCCGCTATGAAGGGTGCACACTGGAGGTGCAGGGAAAAGTGATGGGGTGGGCCGGCGGCGGCAATAACGTAACTGTGCTGCTTTTGCCAACAAACGATTTGAATGACCCTATCTCTCTCAACGTCCCTGCCAACGAGAGGACTTTTTTCAACGAGCTGCAGGATATGGGCGGTGCGGCAACCATTCGCGTGCTTTTGCGGGTGGAAGCGCTCGATGCCGATTCCAACATCCCCAAATATAAGGTGCTTGCTGCCGCTTTGGAGGACGATGTAGAGGCCGCCTTAACCGACGCCAAAACGCGAGCCGAGGCGCAGAAACTGCAGAAGATGTGGGATAAAGCCCAATGGCTACAGGCCTTCCGTCGCTCACTGCCGCCCGATCTACGAGGAAGTATGCCCGCTCGTGGTGGCGAGGTGCGAGCGCCTCTTGCCGTGGAGGGAGATGCTAGCGTTCAAACGGCCGTCTACACGGCCGCGATGCCGCCCGAACTTCGCCCCCTGTTTCTTCCCTACTTCCAATATATCGCTTCGCGCAACCCCTCTCTATCCGATAGAGATGTGGGCCTTATTACCTACTGCTTGTTGACCGACTCGTACCAGTTGCAGGTTGACCCACGGTTGACCGTCTCCATGATTATCGCCGAGTCGGATTTCGACCCCAAATGCACCTCCAACAAAGGCGCCATGGGGCTTTGTCAGCTAATGCCGGACGAGGTGCAGCGCTACGGCTTAACCGATGGCTACGATATTGCACAGAACATTTGGGGGGGCGTGATGGAGTTGCGAGAGTGCCTGGACCGCTATCAAGCCTACGCTGCTCCCGATGGCTCGCTTAGCGACGATCAGATTCGGCTTGCTATGGCGGCCTATAACGCCGGCCCCGGCGCTGTGAAGAAATATGGGGGGGTTCCGCCGTATAAAGAGACGCAGGACTATGTTCGCAAGGTGTTGCGCTACTTTCACCAACTCTGCGGCACCGGTTCAACCCCATGACCTCTTTAGGAAGGGAAAATGTTGCATAAAGTGATCATTCTCGGCTCGGGGCCGGCAGGCTATACGGCGGCCATCTATGCTGGTCGAGCCAATCTCCGTCCTCTTCTCATTGATGGCGGCGTAGGGCGTGGGCAAGAGTTGCCCGGTGCCGGCGGCCAGCTGATGATCACCACCGAAGTCGAGAACTACCCCGGCTTTGCCGACGGCATTCAAGGGCCGGAGTTGATGATGAATATGCGCAAACAGGCGCTTCGTTTTAACATTGAGTTGGTAGAGGATTTGGCCACCAAGGTAGACCTCTCGCAACGCCCCTTCAAAGTGTGGGTCGGCGACACGGTTTATGAGGGCAAAACGCTGATTATCGCCACGGGCGCTGTGGCGAAGTGGCTTGGCCTGCCAGAAGAAAAACCGGTTTGGGAGGGCGGCCTCGGTGGGGCCGGCATCTCGGCTTGTGCCACCTGCGACGGCTTTTTCTTTCGAGGCAAGGAGGTGGCCGTGGTTGGAGGCGGAGATACGGCCATGGAAGAGGCCATCTATCTCACCAACCATGCCACAAAAGTTACCGTTATCCATCGGCGAGATACGTTGCGCGCCTCCAAAATCATGCAGCAACGCGCCTTCAGCAACCCTAAAATCGAGTTCATTTGGGATTCGGTGGTCGAGCGCGTGCACGACCCGGCTCTAAAAAGAGTGACCGGTCTCACCCTTCGGAATGTAAAGACGGGAGAGCGGCGTGAGCTGCCCGTATCGGGGTTGTTTGTGGCCATCGGGCACAAACCGAATACCGACCTCTTTGTGGGACAACTCGAACTCGATGAAAACGGCTACATACGAACGCATCACGACGTTCGTACGAGCGTCTACGGGGTTTTTGCAGCGGGCGATGTGCAGGATCATGAGTATCGGCAGGCAGTTACTGCCGCCGGATCGGGGTGTATGGCCGCCATTCAAGCAGAACGCCTTCTCGAACAAGAAGGCGATGCCATGCCCCAAACCAGCCCCGATTGGTAAGCATTAGGGACTTGATCACTCGCTTTGGCTTAAGCGTTTCTGCGCCTCTCCTTGAAGCATCGCGTGGGCTTCGCGCAGTATTTGTGGAATGCGATCGGCAAAGGGGCTTTGCGCCAGAGCCGAACGTAGCCGGGCTTCATCGAAAGAGGCGGCATTGTTTCCGGGAAACCAGTGCCCGCCGTTGCCCAACAGATTATAGCGCATCCGCCCCCATTCCACCAGATCGAAGGCGCGTGCATAGGTCCAAAGACGCAGTATCTCCATAACGTTAACCTCACCGGGAACCTCATGGTACTCCGGAATCCCTTGCCACCATCCCTTCGCCCAGTCGCTTCCCACAACACGCTCTAGTTCTGCTCGCAGGCGTGCTTCGACCGGAGCGATGGCCTCCGGCAGCCGGTCATAAAAGTCGAGGGCGGCCACGTGCTCGTCGAAGTCGGTAGGGCAAGCGGCCCCCACGCTCAGGGTGTGCACCTGAGGGCGAGCTAAACAAAAGAGATCGTTGAACTGCATGGGGGTGAAGGGGGCACACAGGGCAATGAGTTTGGCCGGAGGCCGATAGAGCATCCCGCCCTTATCCGATGGGGAGATGATGAACACGCCCATATCGTGACGCGCGGCGGCTTCAATGGCCGGCCAGTTCTGCTCGTTAACAAAGTACCAATGCAGGTTCACGTAGTCGAACTCGCCGGTCTCAATGGCGCGTAGGATGACGCGACAGGGGGCGTGGGTGGAGAAGCCGATAAAGCGCGCACGCCCGTCGCGTTGCAGGCCCCGGGCCGCCTCTAAACAGCCGCCCTTGCGAAGAACCTGATCGAGCAAGGCGTCGTTATTGACACCGTGAAAGGCCAGTAGGTCTACATAGTCCAGTTTAAGATAGGCCATAGATCGCTCGAACGTTTGGAGGAAATCCGCCGGGTTCTCGGCCGGAGCCACCTTGGTCTGCACGATAAGTTTTTCACGAGGCAGCTTCGGAAGCACCCATCCAAGTTGCATCTCGCTGGTGCCGTAGCCACGCGCCGTCTCGATGTGGTTGATGCCGAGTTCCAGGGCGCGATGGATGGTGGCTTCGAGGTTGGCCTGTCCTTCGCTCGGAATCTCTTCGGGCGGCACGTCCTGCCATTTGTGTTGGTATCGCATGCCGCCGCAGGAGAAGACGGGCATCGAAAGCTCCGTACGGCCAAAACGTCGGTAACGCATAGGTTTCTCTGGCAACGTGTGTCTCCTTAGGTCGAAATTCGGTCTATTTTGAGGGAGTGGACGAACTCAGGTAGAAGCGGATGAGAGCGCTGGCTGCCGCATCGCAGGCTTCGGCTGCGCGATCTCCGCCGATATTGGTGGCGATGAGCACGGCGAAATCACGCTTTGGGGCCACCCATGCCACGCAGAAGTTCATCGTGTTGCTGCCGGCATGGGTGTAGACGCGCCCGTCAGCCCAGGAACGATCGGTGATGATCCATCCGCCCGCATAGCTGCTGCCTGGGGAAGGGGCAAGTAGCTGCTGTAAGGTTGTGGCCTTCAAAAGTCCGTCGCGACCTTCCATCCCGCGCAGAATGCACGCAATGAACTTAGCCCAATCTTCTATGGAGCAGTGGACTTTTCCTGCCGGGGCGATGACGTCGGGGTTATCGCTAAGGGGGCCGGGTGGAATGGGAACCGGTTTCCCATCGGAGCCGAGCACGTGTTGCCATGGGGCATCTAGATGGTTTGGAGTTCCCATGGCGCCGAACCCGGCTGTGTTCATGTGAAGCGGGCGAAAGAGTTTTTGGGTGATGAGCGTTTCCCAAGGGGTATGGGTGATCTGCTCGAGGATGACGCCTAAAAGGGCGTAGTTGCGATTGGAGTAGAGAAAGGTGGTGCCGGGAGTGTGCACAGGGGGATCGGACAAGATCATGCGGGCGTAGGCAAGCCGTTGCTCCATAGGGGTGCCGGGGAGATGGTGCAGACTTTGAAACGTTTGGCCGGGGGGCCAGCTTTCCGCAGAAAACCCGCTACGATGTTCCAGAAGCATACGAATGGTAACGCCCCGATAAGCCGGTTGCATTTGAGCGAGGAGTTGGGGAAGGACTGTAGAGAGCGTCGTATCCCATTGAAGCTTGCCCTGTTCAACCAAACGGGCAACAAGAAAGGCGGTCATCGCCTTCGTGTCGGAACCTAGATGGAATGGGTCGTTTAAGGTAACAGGCACCTCGCTGCCATACTTACGCACTCCAACGGCGCCGACGGCAAAGAGACCTTTGGAGGTGACGATGCAGCCGGTCAGGGCGGGAAGGTTGTATTGCGTCTGAATGGGGGTTAGGAGGTTATTTAAGGAGGGCGGAGGCGGTATCGCCCCAGGTAGATTCGAGCAGACCGTCCCTAAGGTCACCAGGCTAAAGAAAAACAGTTTCATAATGGCTCGATGGGTTTGGGTATCGGCTATCGGGTTAATTATACTTGATCCTTGTGTTTGGTGTGATATACGAGCAGTAGGTCATATGGGCGTTCTTGTAGAGGATAGATGGAAGCTTAGGGGTTACTTTTCTTATTCTCTTTTGCAAGCGATCTCCCAGATGAAGGCATGTAGGAGCATCTCCTTTGACTAAAGAGGACTTGACAAGTCAGAAAAAATACTCTATAATATAGAAAAAGAACAGAATATGATAGGCCCAATCTGCGATTTACAGGGATTTATGTAATATGTGTTAGTCAGTGAAATAAAGGAAGGGGGGATGTAACAGGAACATAAAAAGAACAGAATCGAGCAGTCTCTCAACTCTTCGTTCAATGACCTATTAGGTCATCAAACTATGCTAGAAAACTGATGAGGAGGAAAACGAAAATGCTCAAGAAAAAGGGTTTCACCTTAATCGAATTGCTCGTCGTCATCGCGATTATCGCGATTCTGGCGGCGATCCTCTTTCCTGTCTTTGCCCAAGCGCGTGAATCGGCTCGCGCAGCGGTCTGTTTGAGCAATGAGAAGCAGATCGGGTTGGCCTTGGCCATGTATGTGCAAGACTACGATGAGATCATGCCCACCGCCTTTGCCAACATTCCGCCCATTAACGGCGGGGGAGGCTGGAGCCCCTTCCCCATTCCCTTCGAAATGCAACTGATGCCCTATGTTAAAAACGACCAACTGTGGACTTGCCCTAGCGACGCGATTAGAAGAGATAACAGCTGGATCGGCGCCTTCTGGGATGGGAGTTATGCGGCCAAGCAAATTCCACGATCTTATGGCTACGTCGGTAACATCAACACCTATCAAGGGGATGCTACCAATAACGGGAACGCCGACCCCAATACGGGTATGAGCGCTTGGGGACAGGGCTATTCCATTGCCGGTATTGATCGCCCTGCAGAGACGATCGCAATTGTGGAATCCTACGCAGGCAATATTGATAACGGCACCGCTAACGATGCGATGGTGGGTAGCCCCTGGGGAGATCTGTTCACCGGCTGCGATACCTCTAAATTAGCAGGAAGGCAGTTCCCACCCGTCGCTCCTGTTGACTCCTACAACGGGCCTTGTAGCGGCGCCTACAATAGCACTGTTCCCTCTAAAGGCCATCGTAACCAAGGTAACTACGTCTTCGCAGATGGACACGTAAAGGTGATGCGCTGGGGCGATGTCCGTCACGATGATTTCTGGCTGTTCAAACGGGTTAAGCCAACCCAAACGTTCAGCCCGTAATTCTGCTCGCTCATTCAACAGAGGGGCGGTGTGATCTCTCACACCGCCTCTTTCCCCTAAGGTCTTATAATGAAAGCTTTTAACGAAAGGAGCGACCAAGATGACTTATAGAAAATGTCTAGAACTGTGTGCTCTTCTAGGGTTAACCTTGCTCGTCGGCTGTGGAGGACCTCCAAAGGCGAAGGTCAATATGGATAAATCGCATATCCCTCCGAGCGCCATGCGATATCTCAACATGGCACCCCCTGCCTATCGTGCTCAAGTGGAGCAGCAGTTGCAACAAAAAGGGCAGGCACTCCCTCCGAACACAACGGCTCCTAGCTCAAGCCCCCCACCTACGAAGCCCTGATGCCCCAACCTATCTGTACAAAAGCGGGACGATGAGCCAGCCAAAGGCCGCGATTACAGGAAAACCCGTAGGCTCCGATAAAACGGCCATTCAAGGAGATGTAAGGCTTCGGGGAAACGTTCGTTATCTCGTTAGACTGCTTTGTCTGGTAGCACTTATTGGCTTCAGCACGCTCTGCCTACGCGCCTGGCACCAGACGTGGCTTTCCGAAGCCTATCTGTCCGATCTCCAAAAAGCGGCTCGACAAAGGCCTTACGATAGTCCTTTGATGGCCTTATTGGGTGCGAGACTGGCCCAAGCCCGTCAATATGATGCCGCTGCACGCCATCTGGAACAGGCCGTCTCCGTTGGAGAAGATAACCCGTACTTATGGCTCACTTGGGCGGCGACCGAAGCGGCACGTAACGAAGGAAATCTGGCTTGGGCCGTCCTTATGGCGGGAATGCAGCATCCTCAAGATGCCCCCTTGCTGCAGTCTGCCGTTCAGCGGTGCCGTGCTCTGCCGCCCGATACTTCCCCGCTCACCTTGGCTGCGACCATCTCGCCTGGAGGGCCTCATAGCCTTGTGGCACGCTATACCAAGGGAAGTTTTCTGAACCTTTTCGCCGATTGGTATGGGCGCTGCTTTCCGGAGCGTAGCGGTTATGCCACGCGAAAAGCGTGGGCACTGCAGCAGCCCAACAATCCGGCAGTCCAGCGTCTATGGGGCGAGGCCTTGCTCAAAGATGGACGCTATGCTGAGGCGGTGGCCGTACTCCGAAAGGCCTATCGTCTTGCCCCCAACTCGTTGCGCATTCATCGTGATCTTGCCGATGCGCTTTTTCATGAAGGAGAGGTTGGAAAGGCCGGCTTAGAGTACGAGGCCTGCCTCAAAGCACATCCAAACGATCTGGCCTCTCTGTTAGGGCTAGGCCAGGTCGCGTTGGATAAGCACATTCTGCAAATGGCTATAGATATTTTTCAAAAGGCCGTGGCGCTCGATCCTAAAAATCCTGATGCCTGGATCGGGCTGGGAAGAGCCTATTTCAACCAACAGCTTGATCTGGGACGTTCCCTGCAAGCCTATCAGCAGGCTGTAAAACTCGCACCTAATCGTACGGATTTCTATCCGCACTATGCCGATACGCTTCGGGCAACCTATCACTACCGCGAGGCAGAGCAGGTGCTACGGCGTCGTCTACAGGATGCACCTTACGAGGCACGAACCTACTTTCTGCTAGCGATAACGCTGCAAGAGTATAACGTCACCCCGGCTCGCCTGCAAGAGGCCGAAGGCGATTTGCGTGTAGCTGTGAATTTGGAGCCACAGAATTCGGCTATGCTTTCAGCGCTAGGGCGGTTGCTTCAACAGGAGGGAAAGCCCGAACAGGCCATTCCTTTTTTAGAGGGCGCACTGAAGCGGGATGTGCACGATGTGGCGGCAACGATCGCTTTGGCACGTGCGTGCCATGAGGCAGGGCGAATTCGTGAGGCGCAGGCTGCCGAGCGAAGCGCTGCCGATCTGACCCGCTATCTGGCACAAGTAAAAGCGCTGCAAGATGCCATACAGCAGCACCCTGAAGAGAGTATGCTCTATCGTAAGCTTGCCGAGCTTTACCTGAGCGGGGGCGAACCCGATAAAGCTCAGAACTACCTTGAGGCCGCCGAACTTCTAGAACGCAATCGGGCGAAGGCTTTGCAGGGGTTGCAAGCTTTGCAGCACGCAACCTTCAATACACAACCGCTGAATAGACGCTAAAGAATCGGTCTTTGCTTTTTGCTATACCAATACAGACGATGAAGAGGTTTCGATGAGACGATGTGAACTTTCACGCCGCGATCTTTTGTTGCTACTCGGCGGTGGGCTTACTATGGGAGGTTGTTCCCTTTCTCGGCACATCTCCGCTGTTGGCACCGGTGCGCCTGCAAAAGCAGATGCGCCCTTTCACTATGAAGAGGTAACCCAACAGGCGGGCATCCGCTATCGCTGGGCTGTGCCTGGCCCTCGTCCCCTAAATATCTTGCAGACGATAGGAAACGGTTGCGCCTTCCTAGATTTTGATAACGACGGCAATCTGGATATCCTTCTTGTCGGGCCTCAGCTAGCGCTCTACAAAGGCGATGGGAAAGGAGGTTTCACTGAGGTCACGCGGGATTTGGGGCTGCATAAGTTGAAGGGCGACTTTCGGGGCTGTGCAGTGGGAGACTTCGATAACGATGGCTATGTGGATGTTTATCTTTCTGCCTATCGGGGTGGCGCTCTCTTGCACAATGAAGGAGGTAAGGGCTTTCTCGATGTCAGTGTCGATATGGGGATACCCCCTCAACCATGGGGCAGTTCCGCCGCGTTTGTACAGTTAACCAACGATGGCCGGCTCGATCTCGTGATCGGAAACTATGTGCGATTCGGACCTCATGTTAACCCACAACTTTGCAATTTTAACGGCGTGATGGGCGCTTGCGGTCCGCGCTACTATAAACCGGAGTATCCGGTTTTCTTCAAAAATGAAGGCAATCGTTTTCATAACATCACGCCGCCGATCTCGTCCGGCGTTACGTCGGGGAAAGCGCTGGGCATCGCATGTGCCGACTACGATGGATCGGGGCATCAAAGCATTGCTATTGCCAACGATGAGATGCCTGGGGATTTGCTGCACTTTTCGGAAGGAGTTTTTCACAATGTGGCCTCCATCGCAGGGGTAGCTCTCGATTCTGAGGGGCACGTGCACGCCGGCATGGGCCTTGATTGGGGTGATTATGACAACGATGGGCGGCTAGACTTGGTCGTGGCTACCTTCGAGCGTGAGGTGAAAAATATCTATCATAACGAGGGCAGCGGCCTGTTCGTAGATAAGTCCACGATGCTCGGTGTGGCTCCAAGTGTTATGCGGTACGTAGCCTTCGCTGCGAAGTGGCTCGATGCGGATAACGATGGATGGCTCGATCTCATCTTCACGAACGGTCATGTGCAAGATACCATAGCTGAAGTGGATAAAACCGCCTCTTATCGGCAGCCCTGTGCGGTGTTTCATAATGAGCAAGGACAACACTTCACAGAGGTCACGCGGGTGGCCAGTCCTGCTTTTGAGCGACCCATTGTAGGAAGGGGACTTGCAGTTGGAGACTACGACAACGATGGGAAGGTGGACATTCTCATTGTAGACAGCGAAGGGGTACCTCTGCTCATGCACAACATAACGACCAATACACATCATTGGCTTGGCATTCTTTTGGAGGGAACCCAAAGCAACCGCGACGGTTTAGGCGCTTTGCTCATCATAGAGACTTCCCAAGGAAGACTGTTACGCCATTGTCATACGGATGGGTCTTATCAATCGGCTTCCGACAAGCGCGTACATGTTGGGCTGGGAGATTGGAACGGACCGGTAAATATCACTGTACATTGGCCGAGTGGCCATCAGGACACTTTCACTCAAATTCCGGTAGACAGATATGTCACTCTTCGTGAGGGAGAGCGGCAGAGAGCCTAGCAATAGGCTGAGGCACTATCTGCCACCATGCTGAGCTAGGAACGCAACGATATCGGCATTTCCCTGTTGCCGTGCCATAGCAAGTGGGGTTTGGTTAAGGTTGTTCAATGCGTTGATATTGGCTCCATGGGCTATAAGCCAGCGCACCATAGAGAGATGGCCTTCATACGCGGCTCGATGCAGCGGGGTATCCCCCTCACCGTCCTTCACCTGTAAGGAGGCCCCGTGCTTCAGCAATATGTCCGCCATGGCGACATCGCCTACAAAGGCTGCATGGAGAAGGGGAGTTGCCATGGCATTATCCCGTACATTCACGTTGGCGCCTTTGGCGAGGAGGAGCTTCGCAACTTCGAGATGGTCGCTTTGTACGGCGACGATGAGGGGGGTGAAACCTTGCTTATCTTTCGCTTCGATGTGCGCGCCGTGGGCGATCAAGAGAGCAGCCATAGTGACATGACCATGCACTGCAGCGCGATGAAGTGGGGTGGTGTTGTAATGGTCCATCGCATTGACATCGGCTCCAGCTGCAAGAAGCTTTGCTGCAATGGCGGTATAGCCCATATCGGCAGCAAGGTGCAGCGGAGTCTCTCCAATCCGATCTTGTGCGTTGACATTCGCTCCGGCTTTTAAGAGGGCGTCCACGGCCTGCAGGCCGCCAAGCGCTGCCATATGAAGTGGTGTTTTGCCCGCCTTATCTGGGGTGTCTACAACTGCACCGTGGGCAATGAGGAGGGGAATGAGATCGGCAGCATCTGTGGAAGCTGCGGCATGAAGGGGCGTTCTCCCTTCATAATCAGCGGCCTGCACATTCGCGCCGTCGGCGATAAGCCTCTCGGCAATCTTATTACGCCCATCAAGAACGGCCTGTAGAAGAGGGGTGCGCAGCCGGAAATCGGGCGCGTTGAGAAGAAACGGGTACGCGCGCACGGCCTGAGCGACTCCGTTGACGTCGTTAACGAGAATAAGCTCCTCAATGTTGGGTGGTACTTTCCGAGGGTAGAGAGCATAGAGGAGCACCGCTCCTAAGAGAAGAAGGGTGACAACCCAAAAATTTCTGGCGATTTTTTTGCTTTGTGAGGCATGCATTCCAGTAAATCCTATTTTGCATCTTGATTATACTACCCAAAAAACGGCGACTTGGCAAAGAGGAGAAGGCTCAGCAGTGGCTCCCAAGCCCTGGCAATGTGAGACAGCTATCTTTCTACAGCGAAGAAATTGTATTCTTGACATTTGGGGAGTTGTGTGTTATAATGAGAGATGAAAACGTTTTCGGAAAGAAGTTTCATGCAACGAAATGCTTCACGGAGTGCGATAGGTGCCGATATCTATTCGTGATGTGGCTGCCGCCGCCGGGGTCTCTACAAGCACGGTTTCCAAAGTGCTTAATGGAGGAAACTACGCCGATATCGCTCCGGCCACTCAAGAGCGCGTGCGCCAAGTTGCTCAGGAACTAGGCTACCACCCTCGTGCTGTGGCGCGTGGGCTGGTGGGTAAACGGATGAACTCTATCGGCATTATCATTTGCCACAATCTGCCCTCCGTTACCTCCGATCCCTATGTCGGCCCCGTGCTCGATGGCATTCTCGATATGAACAAACGGCATCATCAAAAAACCGTTATCTTTGCCGAAGACACTTGGGATGACGCCTACTCCAAAATTCCCATCTATTGCGATGGTTCCTGCGATGGGCTTCTCGTTTTTATCCCGCTTGTTCAAAGTCCCTTCCTTCAACAGCTTCAAAAGCATGAGGTGCCCTTCCTCCTCGTGGGAGATAGCCGAGAGCAAGAGGGGCTCTCAACGGTAGACGTGGATAATGTGGCCGTCGCTCGTTTGGCGGTCTCTCACTTGCTGCAGCTCGGTCATCGCCGCATCGGCATGTTCTGCGGCAATGCCGCCTTCCTTAGCAGTGCCCAACGCGCGGAAGGCTACCGAAAAGAGCTGGAGGCCTGGGGAGTGCCCTACGACCCGGCCTATGTATGGAGTGGGCAATACTGGGAGTGGGCAGGTGCAGAGAATGCAGAGAAACTGCTGCAAATGCCGGCCTACCGCCGCCCAACGGCCATCTTTTGTCAGGATGACCGACTTGCCGCTGGGGCCTACGACCGCCTGCGAGAGGCCGGCCTGCAAATTCCACGAGATATCTCTATCGTCGGGCTTAGCGACTATGCTGAAGCTCAAGAGCGCGGCATAACTACCGTGCGGTTTCCGTTGCGCCAAATCGGCGCCGAGGCCGTGAAGCTGCTGCTTGCGCTCATTGAAGAGAAGCTGCCGCATGGCACGACGAAACGACTCTTAGGCGAATTGGTGGTGCGCAACTCAACCGCACCTCCTTTGCATAAAAACAACTAACACTAGGGAGACTGCTATGAAAAAACAAGCGTTCACGCTCATTGAATTGCTCGTAGTAATCGCAATAATTGCGATACTCGCGGCTATTCTGTTCCCTGTCTTTGCCCAAGCGCGGGCTAAGGCACGACAGATTACCTGTATCTCTAACGAGAAGCAGATCGGCCTGGCCATGATGATGTACTTCCAAGACTACGATGAGCGCGCTCCGCTCGTTCGCGTTGTGGACAACAACCACCCCATCTTCACGCCCAAAGAGCTGATCTGGAAAGACCTCGTCTACCCCTACATCAAAAACGGGGGGCGCGATTACAACAACGGGCAGACCTACAACAGTTCCGGTGATGGTGGCGCCTTTCAGTGCCCCGATAACACCACGGCATGGGCCTCCTCAAAAGCGTGGGGGCTAGGCCCTGGCCAGCCCGGTGACGAGACCACGCGCTACCCGCGCTCCTATGCCGTCAACGACGATGCGGGCGTCAACGAAACCGGCCCCAACGTGCAGTTCTGGCCTGCCAGCTACAATAACGCTTCCGGTGCCATTGCGCTGCTGCAGCAACCGGCAAGCACCATTATGATAGGCGAGACCCGCATTATCTTCCCCGATATCCACGCCGAATATACTGCCTACGAGGTGCGCTCCGATGGGACACCATGGGGTGGTCAACCCTGGTCGGTAATTAAGGGCCATATGGGAGGCATGGTGGACTTTATCTTCTTCGATGGCCATGTAAAAGCCGTCCAGGCTCTTCAGGCGCTGCGTAACGACTATTGGGACTGTTACGGGCCGAACGGCTATGGCACAGGCACAAACTGGCCTGGGCAAGCAGCGGTGCTGCAAGCCGCCAGCCAGGTGCCGGAATGGAGCGGTCACTAGAAAAATGCTGGCTATAGGGAAACGAATACAAAGAGGTATTCTGTTGGCTGTGCTTGCTGGGCTGGCCCTAAGTGGATGCCATTCGGCCCCACCACAGCAGCCGCCAGGCTCGCCCACGGCCATCAATGCCAACGGGATTCCTAATGCGGCACAGGGCAGTGGAAAGATGCCGGCGGTGTTGCAAAGAGACTTACAAGGAGGTCAACGCGGGCCTTCTAGCCCCTAAGCGCCAATCTAACCTGTTCTGTTACATGATGCTCCATGGATATCTCCATGTTGGGGGAGCCTCGATAGAGGCTCCCTTTCTTATCAGTTCGGGAAAGCCGTGCCTTATGGTAGAATGATAGTCTGACTTTCAGTACGAGAGAGAAGGATGCTTTTAGGAACTCAGCGCATTAACGCGCAAGGACATTTGGAGATCGGTGGATGCGACGCCGTACAACTGGCCAAAGAGTTTGGTACGCCGCTTTATGTGATAGATGAGGCGGCGTTGCGGGCAAACTGTTGTGCCTATCGGGCGGCCTTCGAGAGCCGGTACCCTAAAAATGAAATCTATTTTGCCGGCAAAGCCTTACTCACTCTGGCCATCGCCGCCATTATAGACCAGGAGGGCCTCGGCATGGACGTGGCCTCTTTAGGCGAGCTTTACACAGCCCTGCAGGCCGGATTTCCTGCCGAGCGTATCTCCCTCCATGGCAACAATAAGTCCAAAGAGGAGTTGGAGGCTGCCCTGAGAGCCGGGGTAGGGCTTATTATTCTGGATAACTTCTATGAGCTTGAACTTCTCTCCCAACTCCTCGAAGCGCACAGGGCAGAAGCTGCCGTGTTGGTGCGGGCCACTCCGGGAGTCGATCCGAAGACGCATCGCCTCATTCGTACCGGCCAGGCAGATACGAAGTTTGGCTTTAACATCTCCGATGGCTCAGCCCTCGAAGCCGTTCGGCGTGTGCTGCATACGCCCAAATTGCGCTTCAGAGGCCTTCACTGCCATGTCGGCTCGCAGTTGCTCGATGTGGAAACCCACGTGGAGGCCGTACAAATAATGGTGCAAACCATGCAGAATGTGGTTCGCGAGACAGGAGCGAACGTGGAAGTTCTGAATATCGGCGGTGGGCTAGGAGTGCGCTATTTAGAGGCGCAGCGCCCGCCAACCTACGACGAGTTCGCCGAGGCCGTAGTCTCTACGCTGAAGTCTGCTCTTGATGCTGCCGGCTTGCCGTACCCTATTCTGCAACAGGAGCCGGGGCGCTCTCTGGTTGGTGAGGCAGGCATCACGCTCTACACAGTGGGCGCCATTAAAACCGTGCCCATCTCAGAGCCTCCCGGAAGGCGCACGTACGTGTCGGTTGATGGAGGACTTTCGGACAACCCGCGTCCGCAAATGTACGAAGCGCTCTATGAGTGCCTGCTGGCCAACCGAGCCAATGAGCCGGCAGAGGCCGTCGTTACCGTTGCCGGTAAGCACTGCGAGACCGATACGTTGATCCCCTCCGCGAAACTGCCGCAGCCGCGCCCAGGCGATATCCTCGCGGTGCAGACCACCGGCGCCTATAATTTCGTAATGGCCAGTAACTATAACCGTTTCTTGCGCCCGGCGATGGTTTTGGTGCATGAAGGCGATGCGGAGCTGATTGTGGAGCGTCAACAGCTCGAAGACCTCCTCCGGCATGAGCGTATTCCGGAGAGATTGCGCCGACATCGGCCGGTATTGGCGCAAAAGTTAGCAGAGTGAAGTTGGGGCCGAAACATGCCGGGCGAGTGGCTGCTATTTCAAAACCCCAAACAGTTCTTCATCGAGCTGGTGGTGATTCTCCTCAGCATCACGCTGCATGAGTTCGGGCACGCACTCGCAGCGGATCGTTTGGGGGATGATACGCCACGGCGCCAGGGCCGTCTGTCGCTACGTCCCGATAGGCATTTCGACCCTCTGGGCCTGCTGATGATCTTTATTGTGCTGAACGCAGGCATCGGGCTGGGGTGGGGAAAACCGGTTCAGGTGGATTCGAGAAACTTTCGTAACCCTCGTCGGGACATGCTGATTGTAGCGATCTGCGGGCCGTTGATGAACCTGCTTTTAGGCGTGGTTGGTGGCCTCATTCTGCGCTTCACACTGACCTCACGGCCAGAAGATTGGCTTGCAACCGGTGGAGGACGGTTTCTATTGACTCTCGTGCTGGTGAACTTTAGCCTGATGTTTTTCAATCTCATACCGCTACCACCGTTGGATGGATCCAAAATCTTGGGAGCGCTTCTACCACCGCAACTTGCTTGGCGCTATACCTCAGCGATGAGTCGCTACGGCATGATGATCCTCCTACTCATCGCTTTTGTGGCGCCACAGGTCATCTTTTGGATCGTTGGCCCGCCAACACAGTGGCTGGTGGGAGTTGTGGTGGGGCTGGGCTGAGCGCACCTCAACCAGAGTCGAAAGCGTAAATTTTAATGGAGGATGTATGGCTGTATCGGGAAAACCCTGCCCCTCGTGGGCGGGGATGAGAGCCCGGTTCCCTACCCAATCTGAAAAATATCTGCAAGACGCACACAGTCGGCAATTCTAGATGAACTTGGAAGCCCTACCCCTTGGGGGTGAGGAGACTTCACTTCAATATAATATTGGTTTAGAAGGAGATCGGTTCGCGTGAAACCAGAGCACTCCGGTATGTTCACACCGCCGGCGACAAAGACAGAAACGAGAAAACGCATTCTGAGTGGAATGCAGCCCACGGGTACAGGAGCTCTTCATCTAGGAAACCTCGAAGGAGCTTTGCGCACCTGGGTGCGCCTGCAAGATGAGTACGACATGTTCTGCTTTATTGCCGATTGGCACGCCCTTACCACCCGCTATCAGGAGCCGGAGCAGATTCGTAAGGCCTGCCTCCAAGTAGCTGCCGACTATATTGCTGCAGGGATAGACCCCAAAAAGACGGCTATCTTTCTTCAGAGCCAGGTCAAACAACACGCTGAACTGCATCTGCTGCTTTCAATGATCACTCCTTTGGGCTGGCTCGAGCGCGTGCCCACCTTTAAAGAGAAGCGCGAACTCCTGCAGGAAAAGGGAGAAGGGGACGAGTCGATATCCTACGGGCTGTTGGGCTACCCCGTGTTGATGACGGCAGATATTTTGCTGTATCGCGCCCATGCGGTGCCGGTGGGCAAGGATCAGGCCGCCCATTTAGAGATATGTCGCGAGATTGCGCGAAGGTTTAATCGGCTGTACGGCGAGGTGTTCCCGGAGCCGCAGGCCCTCATTGGAGAAGAGACCGGCGTGATTCCTGGGCTAGATGGGCGCAAAATGAGTAAATCGTACGATAACTGCATCTATATTGCCGACGATGCCGATACGGTGGCGAAAAAAATTATGAATGCTTTCACAACACCCACAAAAATTCGCAAAACCGACCCCGGCGTGCCAGAGCAGTGTGCGGTGTGCCAGTTACGAAAACTTTACGACCCAGAAGGCTATCGAACCTCTTGGGAAGAAGACCGGGCGGGCATCCGGGGCTGCGTCCAAAATAAACGCGAACTTATTGACATTCTCAACACCTACCTGGAGCCGATGCGTGCACGTAGGCGCGAACTGTTGGCCGACCCCGGCGCGCTTGAACGCATTTTGGTGGAGGGTGCAGAACGCGCGAGAGATTTTGCCGAGCAGACCATGCGGCTTGTGCGTGCTGCCCTCCATTTTGCGTAGTGAGGTAGAGAGGTCAAATGGAAATGTGTTCGACGCCTAGAACGCTCGATACCAATAAGAGCAAAACACTCTGGTTGGTGGCTCTGCTCCTCGGCCTCGCGATGGGACTCGTCGGCCTCTTTTTCTTTGCCTTTCGCCAAGAACAACGCGCCGTACAATCACAAGAAGACCCAGGTTTCGTTCATGCGTGGATAGAGGGGGTGCGCTACGGCCCCAACTTAACCCTGAGAACCGGAGATCCCTTAACGAAGTGGCTCGCCCGTCATCATCTGCCCTGGTTTCAAAAACCCCATCTTTTTGTGAGCCGCTATCAGGCCAACCCCGGAAGCCTGGAGCTTTGGCTAGGGTATCAAAGCGAAATACCCAATCATCCCGACCTCGTATGTCATCGAGTGGGGAGGACCGCTTTTCTAGATAATTTTGGCCAAGCCTATCATGGGTTCCTCGATATTTTGCCGCATGCCATCGGCATCTACCTACCGAGCTACGATCATGCGGCCAGCGAGCTGATATGCACCTTGCGGTGGATGCCCGCCCCGCCCGATCCACCGTTTCCCGTCTCTGAGCCGATGCGCTTTTTTATCTCTTTACCGCACTATGCCCGCAAGCTTCCACCGGCTACGGAGGTGCCTGACGGCCCTGTCGTACAAACGCGCCAAGGCGTTACGGTAATGTTGAGCCATGTGCGCCTTAGCGATCCTCAATTTTCCGACCCGGATGCGGGCCGAAACGAGATCACCTTTCACCTAAAGATCGTGGGTGGTGAGCTTGCGGCTTCCAACGTGCTGACCACGGCCATTGCCGACCCCTTTTCCCTACAGCGCAGCCCTGCGGCATGGCCTCCGGCACGTAACCCGCTCTCTATTCTAGACCCCTATGGCTTTCCGCTCATCTCTCCCGAACGCAGCATCACCCCCATGTACTCGCTCGGTTCTTCCGGGGGGCCTCTGCAAGAACCGGATGGAGCGGTTTGGATAGCTCCGGTAGATGGTGCAGGCCGCTCTACGGATGTGGTGCGCTTTCACTTCGATGTGCGTCCTAAGGAGGGCGGAACTCTGATTCCTTTTGATATGGTGGTTCGTGTTCATCACGACGCTTCGGTGTAGAGTTTCTTCGGTAAGTAGCTCCTCGCAGGTCATCCACGCCTCGCTTTTTTGACTTTTCCTCTAAATAAAAAGCCGAATCCTGGCAATATTTCTTGCGTATTCTATGGGCGCTTTCCAAATTGTTCATCGGGAAGGGAATCGGCGTTGAAAGGTTCGGCATGGGCGGCAAGAGTTTTCTGGTTGGTCTGCCTCTGTCTCTGTGTGCACTGCAAAGCGTCGGACTTCGAGGATAGCCCGGTGCCGATCGTTCCTGTCCTGATGATTCGGAGCAGTAATAATGCCTTTTATGATGCCACCCAAAAAGGCTTTCTACAAAGCTTGAAACAGCAGGAGCAGGCGTTGAACATACGGACGAAAGTAACGGTTATCTCTCTGGCCGGGTCGCAGGATACCGATCAAAAAAATGTTGGATTGGAACAGGCGTTAAAGCAACATCCACAGCTCATCGTTACTTTGGGAACCGATGCGACGGTGGAAACAGCCGCTCTTCACCCGGATGTGCCGGTGTTGTTTACTTTGGTGCTGAACCCGGTGGCACTTGGGGTGGTCAAGTCGCTGGATGCTCCGGGCACAAACTTTAGTGGCACTACCCTCTTGGTAAGCCCAGGCAAACAGTTAGAGGCGCTTTTACAGGTGGATCCGTCGGTTAGCCGTGTGGGGGTTCTCTATACGCAGGGCGACCCGGTGTCACAGGCGTTTCTTGGTGCGGCACAATCCGATGCCCAGCGACTCCACATCACTTTGGTGACGGTTGCGGTGAAGAACGGAGACCCTTCCGATGCGGCCCTGCAATCGTTAGATGGAAAAGTGGACGCGCTTTGGACGATTGCCGACCCAGCCTCCAGTGGCCCACAAGCCCTGCAGGCCACTTTGAACTATGCGCATACGCACAATCTGCCCGTGTTGGGTTTGTCGAGTGCGACTGTACATGCCGGCGCGTTGGTGGCGCTCTCGCCCGACCTCGAAGATGAGGGCGCACTAACCGGCGAACTGGCCGGTTACCTACTTAGTGGTTCTCAGAAGATCGAGCAGATGCGCGTTCGAGGGCCGCGCAAGGCCCTGCTCTGCATTAACCTCGATGTGGCGCGGGCTTTGAAAATTAAGATTCCAAACGATGTGCTTCACCTCGCCGATGAGGTGATCGATTCGGAAAGATAGGAGAATCGCTTATGCGTAGCAAAATGGCGCGAAGGCTCATGCGGCAGTTCATCATTCTCACGGCGGTTCCGTTGATTATTACGGTGCTGGCCCTGCAACGCCTTGGTCATGAACAGATTTTGTGGACGGGCAACACGATGCGTCGCATCAACCAGGAGATGCTGCAACAGGCTGGCGAACAGTTTGAGAAGCTTGGCAGCCGAGCCATTCAGGAATCCAGCGATAAAACACAGGCGACCTCTGCGGCGACCATCGAGGCCATCAGTCAGCAGCTTCTGAAGCTTCAGGCCGATACCATGCACCAAGCGGCCGAGGAGTATGCCCACGCCAGTTCAAAGGCGCTTGCTACGGCCTTGCGTCAGTCCGTGACGACACAACGGGATGTTCTGCTGCATGTGGGCGATAAAACCAAGGCGCTATTACACCACACGGTGCAGGAGGCTCAAAGGCAAGCCGGCGGCAATGTGGAACGGGCTATGATGGCGCTGAATCGAGAGATCATTCAAGCGCGTGCTCTGGACATCAGCAATCAAATACAGGATGTGCTTCACGCTGCCCCTCAGTTTTTGCGACTTACCTCTCAGATGATAGACATGTCGCCGGAGAGCGATAGGGATAGAAAAGTCAAGCTCGACGCGCTAACCCGTCGTATTCCCGGGTTTTTGCGTGTAAGTGTCATCACACCTCAAGGGCAAGAGATCACCGCATCCGCAGCCGATAGGCTTATCACAAGTGCCGATTTGGGGAACTATGCCAAAGCCTCATGGTTTGCCGAAGCGCTTAAAGATCACACTTTCATCGGCGGGGCAGAAGAGGATGCGGAGCCTGGAGTTCCTGCACTTCGCATCGCCGTGCCGCTAGAGTCCTACCCAGGACATGTGGTGGGAGTGTTGGCAGCACGTTATTCCCTAGAAGACATTTGGAACCAGATCCGCAACACGCGAATCGGGGCCACCGGTTTCGCTTGTGTGTTCGATGAGAGCGGCCAGCCTCTTCTACAGCCCCATCCGGTGCCCTCGGATGCGCTTACCGCCGAGGCCACACTGCCAATGCTGAACTGGCGGGTCGTAACCGTTGTGCCGCGTTCAGAGGCCGTACAGCCCATTGTGGCGTTGAAAGCCGATCTCGAC
Source organism: Chthonomonas sp. (assembly GCF_035294505.1). Classification (NCBI taxonomy): domain Bacteria; kingdom Bacillati; phylum Armatimonadota; class Chthonomonadia; order Chthonomonadales; family Chthonomonadaceae; genus Chthonomonas; species Chthonomonas sp. The sequence goes on from NZ_DATGKU010000226.1 coordinate 20,185, forward strand.
CAGGCGGCCAACAGCGTGGACTTGCAAACCCAGCAACTGTTAACGCAGGTGGCCAAAAAGGCAACTAACGACCTTGAAGTAAAGCTGACACGCATCAATCGTGAAGCGGGCAGCACTATGCAGCACAATGCTCAGGCAGCCCTCCAAAATACGGCCAAGCAGGCGCGTATCCAAACAGGGACGCATCTTGTGGCGCTGCAAAAAGGCATTCAGCGGCAAACCGAGCTGGCTATGCAGCAGAGCCGCGCGCAGATGAGCCAGGCCGTTGCGCTTACTGCCCATCAGATGTCAGATAAGGCACGGGCTTTAACGGTGCAGGCCCAGCGACGCGCCGATGGCCGTCTCTCTCTACTTGCCGTTGTGCTTACGACGCTTTCCTGCTTGATAACCGGTTTGGCTGCGCTTCTAACGGCTAATCGCATTGTACGCCCGGTGGTTCGGTTGTCGCAGGCAGCGGCGGCCATTGCAGAGGGAGATCTGAATAAGCGTGTGGAAGAGGATGGCCCGGATGAGATAGGGGAGCTTGCCGTTGCTTTCAATACGATGACGACTTCCCTCCAACAAGGCCAGAGTGAGCTGCGGGAAACCCAAGGTCAACTGGTGCAATCGGCTAAACTGGCATCGCTCGGAACGCTTTCGGCAGGGGTAGCTCACGAGTTGAACCAGCCTCTGGCCATTATTCGCGGCATCGCCCAGCAGATTATCGCCGACGAGAGCCTCCCTGAAGAGATAAGAGCCGACCTCGAGATCATCGAAGGGCAGACGGGGCGCATGGTGAAAATCATTCGGCATCTGCGCACCTTCTGTCGAATGGGAACAACCGATTTCACCCTGGTGGATGTGAACGAGGTCGTACGAAACTGCTTCATTTTAGTAGGGGCGCAGCTAAAGGCGCACAATGTGGAAGTAGACCTACAGCTTGCCGACAACCTTCCCTCTGTTCTAGGCGATGCTAACGAGCTAGAGCAGGTATTTCTAAACCTCATTACCAACGCACGTGACGCCCTTGAGGGAAGGCCGGATGCGCTCATTACCATTCTCTCAAAAGTTGAGGGTGACCGAGTGATCGTTGAGTTTCGAGATAACGGCCCTGGAATACCTGACGATGTGCGACCCCATATTTTTGACCCATTCTTTACCACGAAAGAGGCAGGGAAGGGAACGGGGTTAGGGCTTTCGATAAGCCACAGCATTCTTAAGCGCCATCAAGGCGGGATAGAGTTTCACAACGATGGAGGCGCTGTGTTTACCATCACGCTGCCCATTCCAAAAGAGGCTCGACAAGGAATGCAAGAGGCGGCCTAGGGCAATATAAACCTCGCCCGCAAAAAAACCGATAATTCTACGCGCTCAACGCATTACGCAAAGGATTGGTCTGCAAGTCATTGAAAAAATGAGAATGCAACGAAATCAGGGGAAAAGACGATGGCGAAGATACTTCTAGCAGATGATGAAGAGGGGCTGCGCATGTTGTTAAGTAGACAACTGCGACGTGCAGGCCATGAGGTAACTTTGGCCGAAGATGGCATGGTGGCTTTAGAGCATTTACAAAAAGAGCGATTTGAATTGGTGGTTTCGGATATGAAAATGCCACGACTGGATGGCATGGGGCTTTTAGCGAAGGCCGCCGAGATCGCGCCGGATACCGAGTTTATTATTTTGACGGGGCACGGCAATCTAGAAAATGCAGTGGAGGCCTTTAAAACCGGCAACGTTTACGATTATCTGCTAAAGCCTTTGGACGATATCAATGAGCTGAATGCGGTGGTAGACCGCGCCTTGGAACGGAAATACCTGCGTGCCGAAAACACCCGTTTGGTGGCCGAACTACAGCAACGTATAGCCGAGCTAGAAGAGGCTCACAAAGAGTTAGCCCGTATGGCACAGACCGATGGGCTTACCGGCCTGCTGAACCATCGCACCATTCATGGCAAGCTGCAGGAACTTCTGGAACAACAGCAGCCTTTGAGCGTTATCCTGGTGGATGCCGACGATTTTAAGCGGCTGAACGATACCTACGGGCACCTTATGGGCGATACCGCTCTTAGGCATATTGCGGGCATTCTCCAAAACTGCTGTCCACGTGAAGCGTTTCTCGGCCGTTGCGGTGGAGATGAGTTTATGGTGATATTACCAGGTCTTGAGGCGGCACAGGCGATGGAGGTTGCCGAAGGCATTCGCCATCAGATCATTGAAAACCCCTTGCATACGGCTGAGGGCAATCGGCTACCTATTCGCCTCTGTTTTGGCATCGCCGACACAGCCACAGCCGGCTTTGGCCCCGCCGGGCTGATCACGGCTGCCGATGCCGCTCTCTACGAAAGCAAGCGGGATGGCGGTGATCGCGTGAGCCTATATGTGTTAGATGACGATCCCAATCGGGACGACCTCGGCAGAACCGCCTACTCGGTGCTGGACGGTTTGGTAACGGCAGTGGATCGAAAAGATCGCTACACGCGTGCCCACTCCGAACACATGACCCAATATGCGCTCACACTGGCCAAAGCCCTGAACATGTCGGAGAACGTTTGCGAGATCGTTCGTGTGGCAGGACTGTTGCACGATGTGGGCAAGATAGGGGTTCCGGATTCGGTTCTACGCAAGCCGGGCAAGCTTACCGATGAAGAGTATGAGATCATGAAAACCCATGTCTCTCTGTCTGCCGCTATTATTCACGGTTTGCCTAACCTATCCGACATCCTCGATGCTGTGGCCCACCATCATGAGCGATGGGATGGCAAGGGCTACCCCTATGGCAAGAAAGGGGAAGAGATTCCGCTGCTTGGGCGCATTATGGCCATTGCCGACGCC
>NZ_DATGKU010000227.1:0-5576 GCF_035294505.1 Chthonomonas sp.
GGGCGCCCCTGCACCGTACGCCCGATCCCACAAACCATCTCGTCTATGCTAAGCACCTGAACCGACACGAAATAGGCTTGAAGCAGCTCACAGAGAGCACGATGATACTGCACATAAAGCAGGGGGCGCGCCTCTATCACCACCAGTTCTGGGCAGAGACGACGCGCCGTCCTCACGCTGGTGCCGGTGCGAATGCCAAACGCTTTTGCCTCATAAGAGGCGGCTATAGCGCAAGTCGTCGGCACCTTAAGCGGCACCACAATCACGGGCTTTCCCCGCAGTGCCGCGTTTTCTTGCTGCTCCACAGAGGCGAAAAAAGCGTTCATATCGAGAAAAAACCGCCGGTTCACCGCGTCTTTCTCCAGTGAAGATTTTCAGTTCAATTCTAGCATAATTCTGTCTACATATTTTTATTCTAACATTCTCGTCTGCAGAGGGAACCGGCGAGGTGTTTTACGGCCTTCAGCAGGCCGAGCAGGCGGTTTCACATCTACCTGCATAGAGTAAGTCAAACAGAGAGGCCACTAGAGAGGGCACATCGCGTTTGGGCGACTTAGTTTTCCGGTGGAGAGGAACACAGCGAGAAGATGGGGTTTTGCCAGGCGGTACCTTGTAGCAAACGCAGCCCTCGCCGATGATCGGCGCCCCGACGCAAGAGCACAAAATCGCCGGAAGCTTGAATAACTCCATACGCCGGGGTTTTAAACAGCTGCGACACCATGTAGGCATAGTTGTTGGCCGTAAGAGGCCACTCGTTCGGTGCGATATTCAATACCACATACTCCACATCGCTTTGCGCAAAGCGGCGCTGCAGCTCTTTAGGCGGCAACGCATGAAAATCTTGCAGCTCCTCGTTGCGCAGAGCTTGTGCGCTGTTTCCCCAAGCAGCCGCCTGAAACGGGTTGGGGAAAACGTAAACCCGTTCGCGTTGAGCCAACCAAGTTGTGAGCGCCGATTGGGCGGAAACGCTGGCATCAGGGGGAATTTGGCGCAGCCATCGGCGCACCTTTTGGCTTTGCGCTTCACTTAGCATCGGCGGATAGGGCAAGGTGGTTCCGAGCCAAGCTCCCATAAGGTGTGTCGCCATAGAGGCGCAGACCAAAACGCCTCCACCCAATAAGCCATAAGTGAACTGCTGCCCAACGGGATAGTTTTGAAATAGCTCTCTAACGCGTTCTATTCCTAAAACCGTGCCCAACATGAGCAAAGGAATGATGGGTGCCGAATAGTGAAAGCCGACGTAGTGCATCTGAACGCGATCGGCAAGCAGATTGCTGAGAAGAATAGGAACAAGAAGCGCCAAAATCTTCGGTGCAAGCAGCGGCATAAAGGCCAACGGATAGAGCAAATCGCCCAAATAGGCCAGATTTTGGTCGGATATAACTATGGTCAGCACGTGCAGAGGATGCAACAACAAATACGCTACGATGCCGAACAAGCTATTGCCATAGGCATGATAAAGCGAAAGATAGGCCGATGGATGCCCTCCGTTGAGCCATTGCATGATTTTGAGAGCCGTTAAAAACCATGTCACACTAAACAGGCTTACCGCAAGTCCACGTCTCCAACCGTCTTTGGCACCCACATAAAACCCCAACATCATCCCCACCAAGCCGCAACTCTCTTTGCAGGCCAAGGCACCGATAAGCAGTGACCAAAAGGCTTTCCACCGCCGTTTTTCTAACGCTACAAAAGCGAAAAGGAGGAATGGAGTGATGAATGCATCCGGGTGAAAGTCAAATAGATTGATCCACTGCAAGGCCGGATAGAAGAGATAGGCCAAAGCAAGCGCTATGCCTAGCAGTTGGCTGCGCAGCCGGGAGAGTGTCAACAGATAGACCGCTATTGCTCCACTTGCCAGCCCAAGTGTTTGAAGCACCAACAACATTTTTGGATCGGGAAAAATATGATAGATGAGGGCGATGGGGAGGAGAATGGGCGAGAAATGATCGGCAAACAGGTTCAGCCCCCGCAGCGTTATAAAGGGCGTTTGAAACCGACTTAGCAGCCAAACCCCTTGCACAAAGATGCCGAGGTCGTAGGCCATAGCGCCAAAACGTTCGTAACGGGTGAAACTGCAGCGAATTCCCCAAGCCACATAAAACCCCACGGCCAGCAACACAATACCTGGAGGCATATATCTCCAGCCATTGGTGTGTAGGGCCGATAGGGAAAAACGTGGCCTTCTACCTTTAGGCCGTGCATAAGCAACCGGCAAGCCTAAAAACTCCTCCTGCGGCACGGCGCGACTCCGAGCCTTTTATAATATCCCCTTTGCGTTCGTGCTACTTTCCACCATTAGTAGTGGAAAGTAGGGGGCAGAGGCTTGGCATGATTAAACATCTGCACCTGTTCCATAGGAGAGACGTTCCGCTTGGGTGGCTCCAGTAGATGATAAGCGATTATCGCCAACACAATACCCAGTGCAGCCAATACCGCTATAACTACCACCTGTGGAAGTTCGCGATTCATCTTCCTCTTCCTACCGATACGCCGGTGGAATAACGCTTAACAAGCAGTCTACAAACTGGCTGTCCGACACGTTTGGCGCTCCACAGTAGTCACTCTGACGGTCGTTAATATCCTCTCGAACGGAGTTATACCACATGTAGGTTGGAGAAACGGTTGAGGCTAGGCGCATCCACTTGACATGCCCATCGGCAAAGGCCCAGTTGCCCCCTTTATTGTGCCAAAACGGTAACGAACCACCTCCTGCGTCGTACTCCCATGGGAACGTCCAGGTGCCCAAGTCCGGCCAAAAGTCGCGTGTCTCCAGAATCAAGATCAGTTCAGAAGGCCGCCTAATCCACGATTGACGTGGTATATGGTCGAGGCGTATCTTATGATTGATCTCGTTATTGAACACGTCCCCGTTCAACGCCAAATTGGATTCGCTATGGAAATGCTTATGAAGCCAATCCTGACGGGTCATCGTGCCGTCTTGTAGGCACCCAAAATCCCCCGGCCAATCGAACTCGTTACGCGACCAAGGCGCCGAGGGGCAGATCAAAATCTGATCGTTTTTTGTGTAGGGCATCACCACCGCGCGCCAGGTGGTGTGATAGAAGTACTTCTGCGGATCGGTGTAGATGCGCGCTGTGGGAAAAGCCTCATCGTAATCTTGGGTGTACATCTGTAGTCCCAGCTCTTCTTCATGCATGTTCGAGGCGCAAACCTCCTGTCGTGCCTTCTCGCGTGCACGCCCCAAAACAGGGAACAGCATTCCCGCCAGTAAACTGATAATGGCGATAGTAACAAGCAGCTCAACCATGGTAAATGCCCATCGATCTTTCATTGTTTGAACCCTCCCATATCCCCCAAAGAGGCGGATACCGCCTTTGATGGAGAGAGTATACGCCGATTTGAAATGACAGACAAGACTTAAAATTGAGACATTTTTGTCGCAGAAGCCGTCGGTTTCTTGATCGGGATTAGCGGTATCGGCAGAGCTGCTTGCAATCGCCTCCACATGCCTGTGGGGAGTTAGCGTAACCCAACCTTGTCGCAAAGCGTAGATCAACACGCCCCCCCGGTCACGACATCCGGTGATCGCAAAGATGCGCTGGAACTCCGTGTCAATGGTATGAGGGGAGCGATGAAGCCGTTCGGCTAACAAATGACTGTCGGTCGTTTCCAGGTCCAAACAGGCTTGCAACAGCTCTCGTAAAGCAGGCGAGAGAGGCTCTTTGGGTTTACGGGGCTTACGCGGCATACGCCATGGTTCCTTTCTACCTTCTTCTTAAGCCGCCCTATAGAAGCCGTAGATCGGCACAACAACAGGGTTTGTTGGCAAAGGCGGCTCGGTGAAGATAAAGAGCTTGGCAGCGAGGGGGCCCTCCTCAAGCGTGTGTGCGATGAGAAAAAGCTTCACAGTCTGCTTAATGGAGCGGCCATGAGAGCTTTCAACAACCTGAAACAGCCCTTCTGGCTGCACAAAAACTTTGGAAACGGTAAAAAGTGTGTGTGTGGGTGTCTTGAGAACAACAACTGCTTGTAAGGAAGAGAGACTATGAAAAACACCTAAAGAGATAGGGTTTGGGGATACAAGCAGCGGCGGCAGCATCTCACCCTTTACAAGCGTCTCCATACGCGGTTGCACCGGATCGTTGGTAATAAAGATCACACGCTGTTGGAAAGCGCCGGTTGGTAGATGTGGATTGGACTTTAATGTGACTAACAAACCGGCAGCAGCGGGCTGAATGGAGACGATGTGAAAGAACTTCGGGCTGTATCGGGCTTGGAGAACGCGCAGATGGGGTTGGTAACTCGAAAGAATCTGAATGAGGAGCGTTTTGGTGGTACCAGGTCGCAGTGTTCCAAAATCGGCTTCGGATGGCAGCGGCTGTGTAACGTTGCCGATAATGCTGAGACGAAGGGGAAGTTTATAGCCTTGAAAGCCCAAGAACGGAGAGAGTTGAAGGCGCCCTAAAAGCCCGGCCGTTTTTACCACCACATGCGCCTGCACCGTTTGATGAGGAGGGATCGTCCGCTTATCCAGCTGAATGTCCGTGCAGCACCCTTTCTCTACAAGAATAATGCGCAGTGTTCGATCGGACAGATTCTTCAAAAGGAACGTTTTTGTGGGCTGCTGTCCTGGATAGACGCTGCCCACCCACCATATCGCCGGAGAGGCCTGCACAGGCGCCGGCTTCGGCGTTTTGATGAAAAGGGACAGATAATAGGAGAGCAATCCTATAGGTGAGGTGACCAAGAAGGCAATAAGATAAGAAACCCACAGTTTGCTACTAGGTACCGATAACTTCAAGTTTGTGCCCATCGCTTTAAGTTCCCCATAACTGTTATGCAAGTCAGTTACTATTATCCTATCCTATTATAAGCTCTCATAAGGCCTCACCGAGGCCAGAGAGTTCTGGCCTCGGTTTAACGTTCTACTGAGAAGATGTAGGTGCAGCACACCCACAAGCAGGTGAACCTCCTACACATTGGCAGATAGCACAGGAGGGTGCAGAACATGACGCACTGCAGGAATTTGTGGTATTCCCATTTGAGCACGTTACACTACACGATGTCGGGTAGATGCATTGGCATATCGCAATGCCTGTTCCCACCCAAAAGAGAACGGCTATCAGCCAAGGAAACACCCTCCGCAGCATCCTCACTTCCCTCCTTTCTGCTGCAAGATAAGCCCAATATACACCCATCTTCCCCCAAAAACAAGTCCTATTTTTGAGACATTTTTTGGCTCAGAAGTGCAGATTAACGTTATTCGCCCGCATCCCACTATAGAGTGCCATAGCGCGTTCCATAATCCAGTTCTGCACACTCGGTGACCAGCGAAACCATAGACCATACGGCCCTGCATGGCTATCCGCCTGATACCTCGCTACAAAATAGACTAAAGCGTAGGTGTAAGGCCCCTTGTCAACCGGATAAGGAGTGTTTGAGCTAGTCCACATCTCTCCCACCTGTTTATTGCCGGAAAGCTCTAGCATTTCTCTGGCCTCCTCCTGCATGGAAGCTTGGCTGTTGGAAAACGGAAGCATTCGCTGAAACACTTTAATCCGAGCATCCGACAAGTCTAAGCCAGACCATACCCCGGTCCCTGGAGGATAGTA
>NZ_DATGKU010000228.1:0-18322 GCF_035294505.1 Chthonomonas sp.
CCCTCCCCAACCCTCAGAACCGGTGGGGATTGAAACACAAGATTTCTCGCCTTCGGCTCGAAATGACAGTTGTGTAACCGGCTCGAAATGACAGTTGTTTATCTCGTCTTCGGCTCGAAAGGACAGGCGTATCGCTGGCTCGTCATACCCCACTCCTATCCCTCAGCCCCCACCCCCCCGCCCCTCCCCCAATTTGGGAGAGGGGAGACCAGTAAGTTCATTGTCGGTTTCCTTTGATACGCTGTCATCTGGAAACTAGCCACAGCCGCCCCCTTTCTCCCGAATCGGGGGAAAGGAAGGGATAGGGGGCGAACGAAGCCGACCTGCTCTACAAACTGCCTCTAGAACCGTGAGACTGGCAGCCCTACCCCCTCAGAACCGGTGGGGATTGAAACACAAGATTTCTCGCCTTCGGCTCGAAATGACAGTTTTGCATCTTGCCTTTGGCTCGAAATGGCGGTTGTATCATCGGTTCTTCAAGGCCGACGCCCTTCCCCTCAAGGCCGACGCCCTCCCCCTCAGTGAGGATTGAAACTTGAAGGCTTTGCAGCGTCTCACGGTTCACCTGGATCAACCCACTGCGCGGTCTATCCAGGTCCATGATAAGAAAAACGGCCACAACAATCCCACCAACGAGCAGAAAAGTTGGGGCGCTAACCCGATGTCCGGCCAGACCGGACGCATAGCCAAGCAAGGCCGCAACGATGACGGACAGAACGAATATGGCTACCAAGATCACATCTGGTACCCTTCTTTGGAAGGCTGCGTTGGTAACGCTTGCTGCATCAATGAGTTGATTGAGAGATTGTACGAAAAGGCCGCTTGTAACCGGCCGAGGGTCTTTTTGCACGGCTTGCATGGCTTCGCTCCAAAGCAGTGTGGTCAGCCGACGTGCCTGTTCCACTTGGGCCTGTCGTTCTGCAGGCTTTGCCAAAGGAATCTCGTTTTCCCGGATGCGTGCCTCCGTATATTGGCTTAAAAGCGACTGAATTTTCTCGTGCATCTCAGTCGGCAGAAGTTGGACTCTTAGGGAGGTGGTTCCGATGGCGTTGGCCTCGCTAACAAGCGCCTCGCTACGGTCTTCATAGCGTTGTAAGGCCCACGAAAAAGTAAAGCTAAGCAAAAGCGATAACAGCCCTAGCATGGCGGCGAGCACCACCCCGACCTGTGATCGCACAGCGTCGGTAGCCTCTGGATGGCGTCGCCTCCCGAATCGAAATCCCATCTCTGTGCTTAGCAGCATAAGGCTTATCAACACGAGAGCGACGAGGGTGGTGGTCTGGTAGTAGATGAGTGTGTTCAAGATTCCTATTCCTTTTATGCATCTGGTTTCATAGTTCACCGAGGCCTTTAGATGGATTATGCGTCAGATAGCGTCTTTCGTCAATAGCGTTGTCTCTCCTGACGTTCTGTCTCATTAGAAACCGAGGGCGGCCTTGATAGTTCTATTGGCGGTTACGGTGAGTACATGTTCTCTATGACACAGAAGTCATCGCTTTTCCACCGACACAAGAGGGGCTTGCCGTTGTCGTCCAATCTTAGAAAAATTGACAAAAACCAAACGTTTAGTTTCAAAAATCAAACGTTTGGTTTCATTTTTAAGATTGAAAATCACAAATGGATTCAATATTTATGAATTTTAAGATTGCATTTCTTGGCACATTGTGATATAATCAAAGTAGCTATGCGGAGACGGCTTCCCCTTCGAGGAGAATTCGTCGCATAAGCTAAAGGCTCTGAATCGCCAACAAAGTTGATGAAAGGAGTTGGAAGGATGCTACTTACACACAAAAGGCCCAAGGGTTTTTACCCTGATTGAGCTTCTCGTCGTTATCGCTATAATAGCGATACTCGCTGCGATCCTTTTTCCTGTTTTCGCTCAAGCACGGGAAAAGGCACGGGCTGTTGCTTGCCTTAGCAACATGAAACAGCTCGGTTTGGCCTACATGATGTACGATCAGGATTACGATGAGACCGGGCCACCTCTCTGGTGGTGGACACAGGCCTTCTGGCCCACCTTTATCTACCCCTACGTCAAAAACCAAGGTCTTTTCCGCTGCCCAGACGATAGTTACGGAGCCACGTTTGTATGGCCCCAAGACAACCCCAAAAATCTACTCCGAAGCTATATGCTCTATGTAGGTGCATCGGCAATGGGCAACACCGGCGGTAAAGAGGCCGGAGTGGAGCAGCCCGCTAACTTCATCGTCTTCGTAGAGAAGAACAGTAACTCCCATGAACCTTGGCCTGAGATGTACTGCCCACCAGAACCCGACCAGTGTTGCAGCCAATATGCTTGTGGGCCTAACAACGCCGGAACAAACTATGGCCGGATCATCTGCCCAGGACAAACTCCAAGACATAACGGCGGATATAACTGGACCCTCATGGATGGGCACACAAAATGGATGCGTATCGAACAAACCATGCATCAATCCCAAGCGCCTGTTGGTGGCAATGTGGACTGGTGGCATCTGTGTAAAGAGACCATGTGGGATCCGACACCAAGCGATCCCAATACCGGTGCAAACTAACAAAGGAGCAGAAACGTCATGCTAGACAAACTTAAATCTAGCGACGTCAACCCAATTGTGGGAGTTGTCGTCATCGTTGTCTTGTTGCTGATCATCGGTTTCATAGGATGGCGCACCTTCGGCAGAAGCGGCCCTAGCGCGGTTCACGTTACCACCCAACAGCCAGGGCAGCCTTTTGCCGGAGCAAAAAGAGTGTATGGCACCCCATAACGAATACGAATGCCAGCTAGGGAGAGCAGGTCGGAAACCCTTACCACCACTGCTCTCCCTAGTTCCATTTGGCTTTAATGACTACCCGCTAGATGGCTTCAAGAAACGACTTAGAGCAAAGCGACGCCTTATGGAACGTAGCTCCGTCGCAAGGAGTGGCTCTTGCTCCGCTGCATCGGTGGCCAATACGGCAACCAGTTTGCCTAACAACGCCGTGAATTTGAAGCCGTGCCCCGAACAACCGCTTACCAACCAGACATTCGGGTTATGCGGAACCGCATCCAGAATAAAATCCTCATTCGGCGTGTTGGTATAGAGACATACCTGCGAGTAGGTAACACGGTCACAAAGATCGGGAAAGCGCTTCAGAGCGTAGGCCACCATTTCTAAACGATAGCTCTCATCCACCACGCGATTTACGGAATTGGGGTCTACCGGCTCGCCCAGATTATGATCGGCCAGTTTAACCCCTTCTACTTTGCCATCCTGCGGAAAGCCATAGATCAGCCGGTCGGTATCAATCCAAACCGGAAACGCTCCGGGCAAGAAGCGCTCCGGGTGCCGCGCGATCTGAAGATAGACCACCTGCTGCCGCGTTACCTCTAAAGGCAGATGCAGATCGGGAAAGAGTTTGCTTATCCAGGGGCCGGCCGTAACGATGACCCTATCGAAGGTCTCCTCTCCATGTGAGCTAACCACTACCGGTCGCTCACGGCCCGTAATAAGTTGGTGAACGGGGGTATGCTCCCGAATTTGCGCCCCATGCTGCTGTGCCAACCGAACGTTGGCCAGCACGCAGCGTGTCGCACGCAAAAAGCCGCCCTCCGCTTGATAGCAGGCCATCTCGTTCTCCGCCAGCCGAATCGCCGGGAAGCGCTTCTCCACCTCTCCCTTGTCGAGCAGTTCATAGGGAATGTTCTCTGCGTCGAGTGCCTGGGTTGTTTTGCCCAAAAAGGCATTGCCCTCCTCACCAAAAAAGAGGCTGCCACAACGTACCCGTAGCTCCTCGTTCGCCTCCGCCTCCAACTCATCCCAACATCGGTAGGCAAGCTTCATCAGATGGGTATAAAACGAATCGGTATAGCCATAGCGGATCGCACGCGACTCGCCGTAGGAACTTCCCTTATCGTTTCCCACACGAAACTGCTCGTAAGCGACCACCGTATGGCCCGCCTGCGCCAGATACCTACAGGCAGCACTTCCTGTGCCGCCCAACCCGATCACCGCAACGCGCATCTTCTCGTCCTCTTTCAGATATAGCCCAGCTCCTCTAACCGACGCGCCAACTCCTCTTCTTCTTGTTCCGTGTAAGCGCGTTCCTCTTGCAGTGGTGCCGATGGCGAGAGTGCCTGCCTCAGGTTAGATGCAGGCTCCCCCTCTTGGCTCCTCTCGATAATCTTCCCCCTCATATTCGCAGGAATGGGGAGACCAAAAGCGTTCAACACCGTAGGCGCAATATCATAGAGAGAGAGGCCCTTAAGGGCACCCGTCGCATCCATTGCCTTTGCGGGTGCTGCTGTACTGCGAAGTGCCTTTACATCGGCCATAAGAAAGATGCCAAAGGGAGCATGATTGGCGTCATCGGGGCCGGTGTCGTTGGTGTGAGTCCACAAAGTGTTATGCCCCACGCTGCCTACGGAACGCCAATGCAGGTCGCCGAAGTAGACGATAAGATCGGGGGGGACTCCTCGGCAGGATGTATAGACCTCCTCCGGTCGAAATACGCGATTGCCCATGGGGCGTCCGTTATCGTCGGGAAGCGCCTCGATGCGCCGAATAAGCTCTTGCTTCAACGCCTCAACCTCCTCGGGAGGCACCGTTCCCTGTGGCTCACGGCCGAGCACGTTAAGAAACAGTCGTCCATAGTAGCCGCCGTCGCCCCAAGCGCGTGTGCGGCTCCAATCTACCATGTCTGGGGAGAATTTGGTGGGGGTTTCGGGCACGGTTTTTAGCACGAGATATCCCTCTTGCATCAGCCACTCGTTGAAGCAAAAGCCACCCACCATACGCTTAGCCCCATGGTCGGATACCACCAACAGGAGAGTATTTTCGTCGAGAAGTTGCACCAAAGCCTCGATCTGGGAGTCGAGATAGCGATAGTAGTTCCGAATGGCGTTAGCAAAGCGATGTTTTGGCTGGTGGAAGGGGTGGTGCGCATCCATGTAGCGCCAAAAAGCGTGATGCATGCGATCGGGGCCCATCTCCACCATTACGAAGAGATTCCAGGAACGCGTTGTAAGGAGGTGCTTTGCGAGCGTAAAACGTCTCTCGGTCATCGTGTAGATTTCGGCGAGGAGAGCGTCACGGTCTTTTTCGCGAAACCCACGTGCATCTAACAGATAGTCTCCAACCACCTGGGCGATCTCTTGCCGCAGTTCCGGCGGATAGGTGTACTCTTCTTGGGTGCTTGGGGCCAGAAAATCGCTTACCAGCACCCCTTTGAGAGGTTTAGGAGGATAGGTTAGCGGTACCCCCAGAATAAGGCTTTCTTTGCCCTGCTCTCCAAGGAGTTCCCAAAGAGTTGGCTCGCATACCATACGGCTATTGGCGAACTCCAAGGCACCATAAGAGCGGTCACGGCGATTCCGAAAACCGTAGATGCCCAATGCGCCTGGGTCGCAGCCGGTCATCATGCACATCCAAGCAGGCACGGTAATAGGGGGCACCGTGCTCTCTAAGGGGCCGTAGCACCCCCTAGCCATTAACCGTGCAAGAAACGGAAGTTCCTCGCGATACCTCTCAAAAACGAGGCTCGGCTCTGCACAGTCAAGCCCGAGAATACAAACTTTTTCGTAGCCCATACCTCTCTTCAATCTCCAACGTTCTGCCGAGTAGTTAGTTTATCCGTTTTTGGCTCCATTTGCGAAGGTTCCGTGCCGCATTCCTAAGCCCCCTTCGTGCAGAGGGCTACCGAGGTACCCACATGGGCTAAAATTTAAGGTAACAATTCGGCGTGTAGAAACGTATTAAAGTGGGGTTCGTTCCCTGTCACAGGCTCTTTTATTTTCACAAAAGAAACAGAACAACCTTGACCGTCCTTCCATTCACCATACTGATCTGGATCGGCTCTTTTCTTGCCGGGCTTATCGGCGCGCTCACCGGTCTGGGGGGTGGCGTCGTTATCGTGCCGCTGCTGGCGCTTGTGTTTCATGTGGACATCCGCTATGCAATCGGCGCCTCCCTCATCTCCGTTATCGCAACCTCTTCCGGCGCTGCCGCGGCCTACGTGAAAGAAGGTTACTCCAACATCCGGATCGGCATGTTTCTCGAGGTGGCAACGACTTCGGGAGCTATTTTAGGGGCGTTTATTGCCGCTCATGTGCATACAAGTACCATCGCTATTATTTTCGGATTGGTGCTGCTTTACTCCTCTTATCTGTCGAGTAAACCCAAAGAGGAGCATGTGGTGGAAGCGCCGCCCGACCCGCTAGCTACCCGACTTCGCATGAACGGCACCTACCCTACTGCGGAGGGTATGAAAAGCTATAACGTCTACCACGTGCCGACCGGTTTTAGCCTCATGTTTGTGGCCGGTGCGCTCTCGGGGCTTTTAGGCATCGGATCGGGAGCGGTAAAAGTGTTGGCAATGGATCAGGCGATGTCCATCCCCTTCAAGGTCTCTACCACCACGAGTAACTTTATGATCGGGGTTACTGCGGCGGCGAGTGCAGGTATCTACCTTGATAGAGGCTATATTGACCCAGGGCTCGCGATGCCGGTGATGCTGGGTGTGCTTATGGGTTCTCTGCTCGGCGCGCGTCTCCTCGTGTTCGCACGGGTTAAGATGCTGCGCACCGTCTTTAGTCTGGTGATTCTTGCGCTTGCCCTCGAGATGATTTTCAATGGAATTACGGGGAGGCTCTAGCGTGGAAGAGGGACAAAAAGCGTTTTCACAAACATCTGCAGAGGAGATCAAAGCTCCCAACCAAGACTGGCGCGATGAGCAGATAGAGATCGTCATCGGCAATCTACTTCGGATCGGTGTGCTCCTCTCCGCCGCCGTTGTTTTCATAGGAGGCATTCTCTACCTGTTTAAGTACGGTAACGAGAAAATACACTACCATACCTTTCAAGAAGCGCCATCAGACCTACGCAGCGTCACCGGCGTTATCCACGATGCGCTTCAGGGACATAGTCGCGGCATTATTCAGCTCGGTCTTCTGCTTCTCATCGCCACCCCTATCGCTCGTGTTATCTTTTCGATCTATGCGTTTATCCGTGAAAAAGACGGCCTGTATGTTGTCGTCACGCTCATCGTTTTGGCAATACTGCTCTACAGTCTGATTTGGGGCCATTTCTAACCAAAGGCCGAATCGGCCCTCGTAAAAGTATTTGAATTTTGTGGAGAAGCTGCTTCCCAGCAACGTTGTGTTCTTTTTAGTTGTTTTTTCTGTGAACCCTATCCCTTTCAGTGCGTCTATGGCTATTGAAAGAAGCTGCAAGAAAGTCAATACACAAGATGGTTAGCTTCTTAGCATTTTAAAGAGGACGAACCATGAGAAGAACCCTATCCATAGCCGCCATCTGCGGTTTTTGTCTCCTATGGGGCATTGGAGCAAAAGCGCAAACTGCCTTTCAACAGCACACACCTCTACCGCCAGATAGTCCTTACGGTGTAGACCTCAACCTTGTTTTGGTGCGCAACGAACTGGGAATACGCCAATTACCGACGCTACTAACAGGGCTTTCCAGAGCGGGTATTGGCTACGTGCGCATCGGACTGGAGTGGAACACGGTTGAGCCACACCAAGGAGTGTGGAACTTCGCTACAACGGACCGGATCGTTGAGGTAGCGGCCAGATATCACATGCGCGTGCTTGCCGAGCTAGGAGGTACGCCGAGATGGGCTTCGACGGCAACGGGCGGTAGTTCCGACCCATGGGACTACCCGCCACGAAATTGGAACGACTGGAGCAACTACGCCGCTCAACTTGCACACCGTTATCGTGGCATGGTTATGGCCTGGAAGGTACTGAACGAACCGGTGCTGCTTGACCGACGCGTGGGCGGAGCATGGTCTGCCTCGACCTACGCCAAAGCTCTCGGGCTGGCATATCGGGCTATTCATAGAGAAGACCCCAGAGCGATAGTTATGTCGGGATGTGTGTGGTGGGACGATCCGGCGACAATGCCTAACTCAAAGTACTATCGGGCCTTAGTTATCGATCCAACCTATCCACTTTATAAGAACATAGACGTAATGAACCTTCATTACAACGATATTCCGCCCATCGCGCAAGCTAAGTGGTTGGCCGATCTTCATCGGGTCATGCGACGGGATGCCGGTAGGGAGCTGCCCATTTGGATAGATGAGGTTGCCTATCCGGCAGACCCATCAGAACAGAACGATGCCGGCTACAAAGACGGCCCACTTTCTCAAGCGAAGTACTTAACAGACACGCTGAGGGTGAACTTTGCCGATCCGGCCGTAGAGAAGGTGTTTTGGACGTTTCCTTTCGACGGGCCTAGTCGTACCCATGGGCCTGTGGAATATACATGGGGACTTTACGCTGTGATCAAACAAAACGGCGTCAAACACGGCTTCTTACAACCGCGTCCATCGCTGGAAGCCTATGCGGATTTTATTCACGCGCACCCTAAAGAGGACATGCCTTAAACGCATCGGCTTCTATTCAGGCGCCTCCTCGGCCTCTCCCTCTTCCGATTCGAGGAGCGCCTGCTCCAGCTCCTCTTCATCCATATCCTCTCCCATCTCCCTGCTAAGAGTACGCATCATGCGGCGTACCGCTTTGGGATCGTTCTCGTCTAGCCCCTCAAGCTCATCGGCCATCGCGTCTAAAGCCTCATCCTCGCCACGCAAGCGCGAGAATCGGCTGATCAGCCGCGACACCTCCGTGCTACCACAGCGCGGGCAGACTAAAGATACCTCACCGGCCACCATCCCCACCAGTTTGCGGAAACGGCGGCGGCACCCGGAGCAAAGGTATTCGTAAATAGGCATGGCTCGCTCCTTTTGCTTAAACGATTACCGGTCTTTTTTCTAACCCAATTTTCTTTTGCTGTCAAGTTTTGCGCCCTTCTCACCCTTAGCCACCTAAGCATTCTACTCTAGCAGTGCCGGTAATCGGAGCCATACATCACGCCAATCCTCTGGTTGCATGTTTGCCGATTTCAGCGACGGCGATGTTAGGTTTAGGGCCTCTCTTAAACGCTGTACCGATCGGTCGTAATCGCCTTTTTCTATCGGTGGAATGACCCAACCGCCGGTTATGCGCAGGGTTTCGGCGGTTGCCAGCAGCGGATGAGCCTCTTCATAGCGACCTAACCACACGAGCTGCTGCCCCACACGCCGCAGCAATCGCTCTTGTTCGGGCAAAAGCCCGCTTCGGTCACAGAGCGCCATAGAGTGCAGGATGGCTTCCCGTGCGGCGCTGATGTGTCCTAAACGCCATAACAGCATCCCTTGGAGCGTTTTGGCGCGAGCGGCCTCATCCCACGCGATGGTGTCGGTATCCTGTGTAATTTTCGACGCCTCTTCAAGCAGTTCCACCGTAACCTCCTCACGTCCCTCTTTTTCTGCCAACATCGCTTGCACAAATAAAAGCGAGGCCTGATCGGCGGGGTTGATGCTATCTGTATAGGCCTGCTGCTGTTCTCGCGCTCCGCGATAAACCTCTGCAAGCTCTTCCCAGCGCCCCATCTGCCAGAGCAGTTCGAGGCGCAAACGAAAACTTATCCTACTCTGCGACCTTTTGGCGATCTCCCTTACCAGCCGCTGCTGCTCCTCCATCCAGGCCAAAGCGCTTGCGCAATCTCCTCGCATCGCTTCCACTAAAGCCAAAGCATAGAGGTTTCGAACGATTTGGGCATCCTCCCTACGCATCTGAAAAATCCGCTGCGCTGTTGATAGCTGTTCATAGGCTTCGGTGAGAGCACCCTGCTGCCGTTTGATCTCACCGATAGCACGACGTAATACCGCTTCCGTACCGGGGTCATAGTGCTCTTCATTCAGGCGTAAACAGAGCGCAAGTTGGGGAAGCGATTCGTGATAGCGCCCCAGAAAAGTGTAGAGACCGGTTAGATTGGCCAGAGTAATGCCGTAGTTCACCATATCGCCTATTTGCTTACGAAGTTCCAGCGAACGCTGATAAAGCTCCATCGCCCTGTCGTACTGCTGGTTATCCGCGTAGAGCTGGGCCATAAGATCGAGTGTGCCACCGATGCCGCTTCTATCTTCATGCTCACGATATATCTCTAACGCTTTCTCAAGCAACTCGATGGCATCGGGACGACCGGTCATGGCCACATTCTGAAAAACCGTAGCCTGTAAATCGGGTGGCAGCTCGGCTAAACGTTGGAAGGCCAGCTCCCGCCAGCGGCGCCGCTCCAAGCGATAGCCCAAACCGCGCCAAAACTCATCTGAAGCCTTGCCGAGCTGCACCCCCAAAGGCAGTTCGCGCCCGGTTAAACACCATTCAATAGCAGCCCGTATATTTTCTCTTTCCGTTTCGATGATCGGCATCCATTGGGGCACACCTAGCGAACCTGCGGCTTTAGCCTGTTTTAACAGCCCATCATAGTAGAGCGCATGGCGATGGCACAAGGTTGTGCGTTCTTCTTGAGAGAGTTGCTCGTAGGCAAACTCGCGGATAGTCTCCAACATGCGCCAGCGTTGCTGCTCCACACCGACGGGGTAGGTGGTAACCAGAGAGTGATCGAGCAATGTAAGAAGCCCCTCTAAAGCGGCCTCACCACACACCCACGCAGCTGCCTCGGTCGTCCACCCTCCACGGAAAACGCTGAGACCGCGCAGCAGCGTTTGGAGGCTTTCCGGCAGCATCTGATAGCTCCAGGCAACCGTCTCCTTGAGCGTGCGGTGTCGCTGCATCGTATCTCGCTGGCGATTAACCAGCAGTTCGAAACGATGCTCCAGACGAGACAGCATCTGCGAGGGGCTCATCACCGGCACCCAAGCCGCGGCCAGCTCGATGGCGAGTGGCAGACCATCTAGATGATGGCACAACTGCCGCACAGCTTCGGCATTGCGCTCCGTCAGGGTAAAGTCGGGTCGCTTGCGTTGGGCGCGTTCCAGAAATGTCTGAATCGCGGCGAACTCGAGAAGCTGGTTTTGATCTACCGGCTGTTCGGGCACGTGCAGAGGATTCAGCGGAATTTCGTGCTCTATTTCGAGGTTGAGGCGACGGCGCGAGGTAACAAGCAAACGAAGGTTCGGATGCGATTCCAAAAGCCGGCGTAGGAAGAGCGCGCAGTCCTCCTCCATCTGTTCAAAATTATCGAGCACCAACAACAGTTTCCGGTTCGAGAGGGCCAGTTTTAACCGCTCCTCCACCGGCAGGGAAGTGTCAGGAGGCCCTTTGAGTACGGCAATGATCGCTTCAACAAGTTGATCTTTGTGATAAAGCTCCGCCAGAGGCACAAACGCGATCTGTTCAGGACACACCTGCCTTAGCAGGTGTGCGACCTCTACGGCAAGGCGGGTTTTGCCTACCCCGCCCGGGCCTGTTATCGAGAGCAGACGTACCTCTTGACGATCGGGCTGGAGTTTTTCAAGAGCGAGTTGAAGCTCCTGCTCACGGCCGAAAAAACCCGTTAAGTACAGGGGCAACGTGTTGCTAAGGGGAGGAGTTGACGATGGCACCTCCTCAGAGTGTAACGGAAAAGCTGAGAGAAAGAGTGTTGACCTGGGCGAAGCGTCATCGGAGAGATGCTTTTTGATGCCTTCGGCCAGTTGGCGCAACGATTGCGGTGGAGGCGATTGCAACTGCTCCTGGAAGAGACGCTCTATCTCTTGATAGCGCTGGAGTGCGCGCTCGTATTGCCCTTGAGCGGCCAGAAGCTGCAACAGCAGATACTGCACCGATTCGTCTAGTGGGTCGTAGGCCAAAGCGCGATAAGCATACTCGGTGGCTTGGCCAAATGCCTCTTGTTTTTGGAGCAGCCCGATCAGGTCACGCAAGGCCTGCTGCCATTTATCGGCGAGGCGCTGTCGTTCCAAAAGGATGAAATCCTCATAGAAGCCGGGAAGGAGGTCGCCTTGGTAGAGGCTTACGGCGCGCGACAGCAGCTCAAGCCGCCCGGCCTCTTTCGTCGCTTGCGCCTCCATAAGCAATGCATCAAACTCCGCCACATCCGTAACAACCGCCTGTTTGCGTAGCCCTACATAGTCCCGGCTCACGGTGAAGAGGCTTTCGGTTGTCATAGAGGGAATACGAAACTGTTTGCGCAGGGTACTAAGCGCCATGCGGAGATTATGTCGTCCCGTCTCTTCGTCGGCATCCGGCCATAGCAAGACGGCCAACTCCTCACGTGGAAACAGGTGACCAACGTGTAGCGCAAGATAGGCCAAAAGCACGCTCGCTTTTTTGGTGGCGAAACGCTCTATTCGATAACGCCCAAACTCCGCTCGGAGAGCGCCGAACATCTGTATTCGCCACATATTCTTCATTTCCCAATAACAGTGCAGCCCTAGACCCTGTGGGGGCGTGGTTGTTTTGCCATGCGAAGCGTGTTAGAGCCATCTTAAACCTAAGATGATGCGCGCACTCTTTCAATGGCAGGTTCATATAGAGATTTATTATGTACTATTCAACGCAGTTGAGAAAAGCACCTTCTCCATTTTAGCCCTATTTTCTTTGTTACTTGACAGTAGGGCTATGCGGTATAACGATTCGCACTTCTTATGTTGGGAGAGACCATTGCAAAACCCTTCGCCTTCCGAATTTGAGTTGAAAGTGTTCGCCGGGCCGGGAAACCCGGAGCTTGCCCACGCGGTGATCGAGAAGTTAGGCGTGCCGGCAGGGAAAATGATCTATAGGCAGTTTCCCGATGGGGAAAGCTACGTACGCTTTGAAGAAAGCGTGAGAGGAACCGATGCCTACATCATTCAACCCACCAGCCCACCGGTAGATACCAATCTTATGGTGCTTCTTGCCGCCATAGATGCCCTACGCCGTGCTTCCGCTCGACGCATCACCCCTGTTATTCCTTACTATGGATATGCCCGCCAAGAAAAAAGAACGTTACCCAGAGAGCCGATCATGGCGAAACTCGTGGCGGATATGCTGGTGGCGGCGGGTGCCCATCGCATTATGTGCCTAGACCTCCATGCCGATGCCATACAAGGGTTCTTCAACATTCCGTTAGACCACCTGACCGCGGTAAACCTGTTTATTGACTACTTTGCCTCAGAACTGCAGGCGCTTTTACCGGAGGTCGTTGTTGTGTCGCCGGATGAGGGGCGTGTTAAAAAGGTGCGCCAAGTGGCACAGGCACTCCAGGTGGAGCTGGCCGTAGGCTATAAACATCGTCCCGACATGCTCTCGCCAGAGGTTACCCACCTCGCCGGCAATGTAAACGATAAGATACCGATCATCGTGGAGGATATGATCACCACCGGCAGCAGCATCCTACAGGCCGTAGAGGCCCTCTTAAGCCACGGATGCCGTCGTCAAATCTACGTGGCGGCCACCCACGGGGTGTTGGTGGGTTCGGCGGTGGAACGCATCTGTTCCCGCCCGGAAATCGCGGCGCTCATCGTGACCGATTCGGTGGCTCTGCCCGTGGAAAAACGCCACCCAAAGCTGAAGGTGCTCTCCGTAGCGAATCTGTTTGCAGAAGCGATAAGAAGGGCTAATAGCAACGAATCGATCACCTCTCTGTTCGATGAATAGCCCTCTACCTTAGAGAGCATACAAGTCTACATGGCCACTGAATCGGGCGAGAGAACCAGCCGACAGCATTGCTTTTTCAGGAAATGGAAATAAAAAATATGAGAGAAATAGCAACTTTGCTTATCTCTCTTGCCTTCTGCTAAACGGTGTGGTATAATTGAAAAACAAGAAGGCAGACGGCACTCATGAGGAGTGGGCTGAGGCCCACTCCTTTGTTTCAAAAAGGTTGGTCCTTTCTTGAGGCAAGCCCGCGTGGCTTCGGGAGATTGAGTTATGAATGGGGAGTTTCTAGACGTCTTACAACAGATAGCCCGTGATAAAGAGATACCGTTACAGGAACTTATTGAGATGGTAGAGGTCGCTTTGGCCACCGCTTACCGTCGCAGCCATTTCTTGAGCGGCGAGGTGAAGGTGAAAATTCTTCAAGAAAAAGGCAATCGCGTGAGCTATCGGGTCTACATGGAGAAAACGGTGGTAGACCACCCAACAACCTCCCCCAACGAAATCTCTCTGCAAGAGGCCCGTAAGCTGCGCCCTGGGGTGAACGTGGGCGAACAGATCGAGATCGATCTGCCTAGCTCTATGGAGGAGATGGGGCGCATTGCCGCCCAAACGGCTCGAAATGTTGTGCTGCAACGTATTCGTGAGGCCGAACGACATAAAACCTATGAGGAGTTCGCGGATAAGGTTGATACGGTGGTTACCGGCACGGTACACCGTCGCGAAGGGCGCAATGTGATCGTTCATCTGGGCAAAGTGGATGCTATTCTTCCACCTCAGGAACAGGTAGAGACCGAACCTTACGATCTCAACGATCGCATCAAGGTCTACGTATTAGAAGTAAGAGAGACGCCGCGAGGCCCGCAGGTCATTGTTTCCCGAACCCACCCTGGGCTTATCCGTCGGCTCTTTGAGCTTGAGGTTCCTGAAATCGAGGATGGCACGGTGATCATTAAAAGCGTGGTGCGAGAGCCGGGGGCGCGCTCCAAAGTGGCCGTAATGAGCCGAGATGAGAAGGTGGATGCCCAAGGCGCCTGCATCGGCCCGCGAGGCATTCGCGTTCAGAACATCGTGAACGAGCTTTATAACGAAAAGATTGACATCGTGCGATGGAGCGCGGACGATACGGCCTATATCGCCGAATCGCTCTCGCCTGCCAAAGTCACAAAGGTAGAGCTTGATCCGACAACCAAGAGCGCCCTGGTGGTGGTGCCCGATAACCAGCTCTCCCTGGCGATCGGTAAGTCCGGCCAAAATGTTCGGTTGGCCGCTCGCCTCACCGGATGGCGTATTGACATTCGCAGCGAGTCGCAGCTGGCCAAAGCTTCCCAACCGGCAGAGGCTGATGGCAAGCACCCGCAAAGCCATCCTCTAGAAGAACATGGCACTTTGGAAAACCCGGAACAAGACAGTGCCGGCGCGACCTCTGTTGCCTCGCCAAAGTCGGTGTCTTGAGGGCATGCTCGTGAAAACGATCGGGAATTTTAACAAATGAGCGGGCTATCTTCTCAATTTTCTGCCCGCAAGGCCAATGAGGAAAAACAGGACGTGGCTGCGGTAAGCCCGTCAAGGGAGGAGACGCGATGAAGAGAGCTTAAGTGTCCATTCATCCGTCCACCCAAACGCAACGCGCTTTCCTCTGTTGCGTTCTCCTCCTAACCCCCTGTTGCCTCAAAGCCTTCAAGTCTTAATGAAAGAAGGATTCAAAGCCGGTATGAGACCGCGCCGTGTGCCTATACGTACCTGTGTCGCCTGCCGAACCACAGACGCAAAACGCGCCCTTCTGCGCGTGGTGCGCCAGCCCGATGGCACCGTCTGTTATGATGCCAAAGGAAAAATGTCGGGGCGGGGTGCCTACGTGTGCGCACGCGTGGAATGCGTTGAGCAGGCCCGGAAACAGAAAAAGCTGGAGCGCTCTCTTAAGGTGGAAAAAATAGCGCCTGAACTGTTTCAAGAGCTGCTTCAGATAGTTTCGCAGAATAATGCAACTGCGCCTGCAGAACCACCGCCGGCACAGCAACTGGAGATAGGAGAACAGAATGATAGAGGCTAGAGGAATTCGCGTAACAGAGCTTGCTAAAACGCTGAACATTACGGTAGCGGAACTAACATCCGCTCTGCAGGACTTAGGTATCGCCGTTTCTGACCCCAACAGCACGGTACTTGACCATGAAACGGCAACGGCTGTGCAGGAGATGCTAGGGCAAAGCGCCGCCGATGCAAAGGAGATCGAGGTGCCGGCCAATGCCACCTTGAAGGAGGTGGCCGAGGCCATAGGCATAAGCCCCACCGAAGCCACAAAGAAAATGATGCAGCTTGGCGAACTGGTAGGCCCGCATCAACGGCTTAGTACCGCTCTGGCCGAGCGGCTTGCAGCGGCCTATGGGTTTAAATTGCGCATTAAGTCGCCTGCATCCGCCCCGGCGGCCTCGGCGCCGAAAAACGCACGGTATAAGCCCGGCACAGGCACTCTACAACCACGCCCCCCCGTGGTAACCGTCATGGGCCATGTAGACCACGGCAAGACCTCTCTTTTAGACGCCATTCGTAAAACCCATGTGGCCGAAGGAGAGTTCGGAGGCATTACCCAACACATCGGCGCATATCAGGTGGAGATACAACATAATGGGCAGCCTGCGCGCATTACCTTTCTCGATACCCCTGGGCATGAAGCCTTTACCCAGATGCGCGCCCGAGGTGCCAGTGTCACCGACATCGTGGTTCTTGTGGTGGCAGCAGACGATGGCGTTATGCCGCAAACGGTTGAGGCCATCCACCATGCCCAAGCCGCTGAGGTACCCATTATCGTGGCCATTAATAAAATTGACAAACCCGATGCCCGCCCCGACCGCGTGAAGCAACAACTTGCAGAACACAACCTTTTGGTAGAAGAGTACGGCGGCGACGTGCCTGTGGTGGAGGTCTCCGCAAAAACAGGCCAGGGAATTCAAGACCTGCTTGAGTATATCCTGTTATTGGCCGAACTGCATGATCTCAAAGCCGACCCAAACGGCCCCGTTCGTGGAACCATCATCGAGGCCAAACTTGAGCCGGGGCGTGGGCCGGTAGCCACCGTGCTGGTGCAGTCAGGCACCCTACGGGTCGGCGATAGTATTGTTGCCGGGCTAACCTACGGCAAAGTGCGCGCGATGACCAATGAACGTGGTGAACGCCTGCAAAAGGCACCGCCTTCTACCCCTGTTGAAGTGCTGGGCTTAAATAGTGCCCCTATGGCCGGGGATGTGGTGGAGGTAGTAAAAAATGAAAAAGAGGCACGCCAAATTGCCGAAAAGCGCCAAGAGAAGGTACGCGCCGAGCGCCTCACAAGCACCACACGCCGAATCTCTCTCGCAGACCTTTCGCGCCAGGTCGCCGAGGAGGCTACGAAAGACTTCAATCTCATCGTTAAAGCCGATGTGCAGGGTAGCCTCGAAGCGGTGCTCGGGCAGATCAACAAGATCGCTCAGGAGGCCCAAAGCGACGATATCCATGTTTCGGTGAAACACAGCGGCATCGGCTCCGTTACCGAAAGCGACGTGAGCCTCGCGGTGGCGACCGATTCGGTAATTATCGGCTTCAACGTGCGTGCGGATGCCGCTGCCCAGAAAGCGGCCGAGCGCGATGGGGTGGATATTCGCCTCTACAACATCATCTACGACCTTACGGAAGACCTGCAGAAGGCGGTAAAGGGCCTGTTGACCCCAATCTACGAAGAGGTAATGCTTGGCCGGGCACGTGTGCTGCAGCGCTTCCAGACACCGAAAGGCCTGGTGATCGCCGGCTGTTCGGTCATTGAGGGGAAAGTAGTACGGGGTGCGGAAGTGCGAATTATTCGCAACAAAGAGAAGATTTTTACAAGCCGCATCGAAAGCCTGCGCCGTCTGAAAGACGATGTGCGTGAGGTGCTGCAAGGCTACGAGTGCGGAATGGTCATCGAGAACTGGACGGACGTTCAGCCCGACGACATCATCGAGTGCTACGAGATGCAGGAGGTCGCCCGCAGCTAACCTGGAGGAGATCGCGCCATGCATGTCGCCACCCTAACACTTACCATCTACCTTCATGAGGTGCGCTCGCTGAAAGAGAAACGCCAGATCGTACAGAGCCTTATAGATACGATGCGGCGCAAATATAACGTATCTATTGCAGAAGTTGATGGGCTTGACGTTTGGCAACAGGCGGTTCTCGGAGTGGCCTGCGTCTCTAACGATAACCGCCACCTCCAGCGTGTGCTCGATAGCCTGTTGAACACGTTGGAGGCCAACCCCAACATTGACGTAGGCCCAATAGAGCGCGAGATATGGTGAGGCATCGAAAAGGAACGACTCACATTTCATGCCGACGCCGGCTAGAAACGATAAGGTTTTAAGAAAAGTTTCCGAATATTTTTAGATTGTAGCCCGTCTACTTAGAAAGAGAGAAAAAACCATGAGCGTACGTCAGCAAAGAGTTCAGGAGCAACTATTGCATGAAATAAGCGACATTCTTCACAAAGAGCTGCGTGATCCGCGCCTTGGTTTTGTGACGCTCACCGCTGCCGAAATCTCACGAGACTTGCGCCATGCCAAAGTCTACGTAAGTGTTCTCGGAGACGAGGAGGCTCAAAAGCAGTGTCTTAAAGCCCTCAACGGGGCTGCCGGGCTGCTCCGCGGCGAGTTTGCTCGTCGTGCCCATCTGCGGGTCGCCCCGGAGCTTGAATTCCGCCTCGACCACGGCATCGAGCGGGGTCTGCAGATCGCGGAACTGCTCCGTTCCGTAGAGAGCGATCTGAAACCCCATGAGGTCGAAACACCCGATGGGTCTAAAGAAGTGAAAGGAGATAGCAGTACCGATTCATGAGAAAAGCGGCTCTGGCTGTGGCAAGAGCGCTCTGTAGCACAGAACGCGTGGTCCTTGCTGCCCACGTTAACCCTGATGGAGACACCC
>NZ_DATGKU010000229.1:0-1019 GCF_035294505.1 Chthonomonas sp.
CGTTTGCATACTGTAAGGCAGACAGCAGGAGGCTGTATGAAGATGACAGGCACAAGCACCACCGACTTCCTGAAAAGGATGTCTGAACAACGTGCCCATGAACGCGAATTGGCGTGGGAAGGGACCTTTGCCGACTATCTCGACATGGTCATTAAGAACCCGCGCATCGCCGACCTTGCCCACGCTCGTATCTACAATATGATCTTGGATGCCGGCGTTGAGGAGATCGGCGATAACCAGCGCCGTTACAAGTTTTTTGAGAACGAGCTTTACGGGCTAGATCGAACCCTGCAACTCCTTGTGGAGGAGTACTTTAGCCCGGCCGCACGGCGCCTCGATATTCGCAAACGCATTCTTATGTTGGTTGGCCCGGTGGGCGGCGGAAAATCTACTTTGGTCACCCTCATCAAACGCGGCTTGGAGCGCTATAGCAAAACCCCCAATGGCGCCATCTATGCCATTAAAGGCTGCCCCATGCATGAGGAACCACTCCATCTTATTCCAGAAGACCTGCGCCCCCAGTTTAAGCAGGAGTTCGGAGTGCATATCGAAGGGGACCTCTGCCCTGTCTG
Organism: Chthonomonas sp.; assembly: GCF_035294505.1. Lineage (NCBI taxonomy): Bacteria > Bacillati > Armatimonadota > Chthonomonadia > Chthonomonadales > Chthonomonadaceae > Chthonomonas > Chthonomonas sp. Next base: position 573 of record NZ_DATGKU010000229.1, read on the forward strand.
CCGCTATCGCCTCGATAACGAGTGGGGCACCGACTACCATAAAGTCCCTGTGGAACGCATCTTCTTCTCGGAGCGAGACCGGGTGGGCATCGGCACCTTCAAACCCGCCGACCCGAAAAGCCAAGATGTGGCCGAGCTTACCGGCAGCGTGAACATTCAAGCCCTCACCGAGTATGGCCGTGAATCGGACCCCCGCGCCTACAACTTCGATGGCGAACTGAACATCGCTAACCGCGGGGTCATGGAGTTCATCGAGATGCTTAAGGCCGAAAAGCGCTTCCTCTATGAACTTAACACCGTTGCCGGAGAGCAGACCATTAAGGCGAGTCGCTTTGCACTCATCTACTGCGATGTGGCCGTCATCGCCCACACCAACGAGTACGAGTACAACTCTTACTTCTCCAATAAAGAGAACGAGGCGATGATAGACCGCATCTTCGTTGTGAA
>NZ_DATGKU010000230.1:0-1125 GCF_035294505.1 Chthonomonas sp.
GGCACCGCTCCCAGAGCTAAGGCAACCGTCTGTACCACCAAAAGAAGCTCCGCATGAGGATAAACCCACTCTAAAGGAGCCAACAGATAGAGAATAAGGCTGAAGTGATCGCCCAGAATATGAAGTCCTCGCACCGTTACAAATGGGGATAGCCCATGAGCGATACACCATGTGGCCTGTTGAAAAACGGCCAGGTCGAAACTGGGATAGGCAAAGCGATGATAGAGGTCGAGCTGATAGGAACAAAAAAGAAGGCAATAGGCCGTAATGGCGCCCAGCAAGACCAAAGGGACAACCCATTTGGTGCCGTCGGCAGGCAAAAAACAACCCTGTTCTTCTAGCGATTGAGAGCCTAAACGGAAAAGGCTCCCCAACCGAGTGCAAAAACCGGCTCCCGAGTGCTTCGCCTTAGAGGCGGTTAGGCGCATTGGTTTGGCTATTTGGTTCCTCTCTCCATCTCGCCTATTGAACACTGCCGTTGGGCGCTATGCCCAGTTTATACTTAGGGCTGCCGTGAGGTGGATACTTAAAGTGTGCCACCTTCCTATAATAGTCGTCGTAGCTTAAGGCACCCGGAGGAATGCCCGCCTCACCGGGAAAGGCGACCTGATAACTGCCTTTCTGATAAGGATCGGGCGCGTAGAACACCTTATCGTAGGGAATAGCTTCAACGGAACAATCGTCCCAAAGCACCAGATAGAACCCTACCGGGTTGGTGTAGTAGTAAACGGGTGGTGGGGCGCTATGAAGGTTTCGATGGACGTACATCGTTGTCCAAGCGAGGACATCACGCGTTCCAGGCGGTTTGGGCCCACCTACCGGTGTGCCATCAGGGCGGGTGAGCAGGCAGACGTAGGGCAAATTGAAGGAGTTAGGATTTAATTTTGGATGCTCGTCATCATAACGAATGTCTGGATTATTTAGACGTTTATCAATGTAGAACGGATCGTTAGTCGGAATGCCGTAATCTTTCCGATGATGCAGCGCATCGTTATCCACCAGCAGAAGCGGCATCAGATGGGTTTTGTCGTCAAAGTAAGGCAGGGTACCATGGAGGCGTTGGTAGGTATGAAGCAGTTGGCAGATGTATTTAAGGTCCTCCACCGCGCGTTGTGGGTTGCCCGG
>NZ_DATGKU010000231.1:0-1263 GCF_035294505.1 Chthonomonas sp.
TTCGATTGGAATTTCTCCCCTACCCCCAGTTCATCCCCTGGCTTTTCAACGCCAGTGGGTTCGGGCCTCCATGCGGTGTTACCCGCACTTCACCCTGACCAGGGGTAGATCACCCGGTTTCGGGTCGATGACAACAAACTCATTCGCCCTCTTCAGACTCGCTTTCGCTTCGGCTTCGGCTCCTTTGCCTTAACCTCGCTTGTCATCATCACTCGCCGGTTCATTCTACAAAAGGCACGCCGTCACACCTCTCGGTGCCCCGACTGCTTGTAAGCACACGGTTTCAGGTTCTCTTTCACTCCGCTCCCGCGGTTCTTTTCACCTTTCCCTCACGGTACTATCCGCTATCGGTCGCCAAGGAGTATTTAGCCTTAGGAGGTGGTCCTCCCAGATTCCCACGGGATTCCTCGTGTCCCGCAGTACTTGGGGTCTGTTTCACGCTCCCCTGTGCCTTTCGGATACCGGGCTCTCACCGTCTCTGGCCGGCCTTCCCATGCCGTTCTCCTAAACACAAGTTCGCGCTGGCTACCTGCAGCTCGCCTAAACAGCCCCGCTACCCCGTATACGCATCGACTGCAGTCTGTACCACGTATACGGTTTGGGCTCCTCCGCTTTCGCTCGCCACTACTTACGGAATCGCGTTCGCTTTCTCTTCCTCGAGGTACTTAGATGTTTCAGTTCCCTCGGTTGCCTTCATACACCTATGGATTCAGTGCATGACACTAGCGCTTCCCGCTAGTAGGTTCCCCCATTCGGACATCCACGGATCCATGCTCGCGTACAGCTCCCCGTGGCATTTCGGTGTTCGCCCCGTCCTTCTTCGGCTCTTGGCGCCTAGGCATCCTCCGTGCGCTCTTCCTAACTTCACCACTCTACCTGTTCCCATCCTTCGGTTACCAGGTTGCAAGGTCATTTCATATGCAGTTGCCAAGGTCCTTGAGTTCGCCAACAGTTCTTTCGAACCATTCGCTCCCTCAAAACTAAACACACACGCTACGCCTCTTCGCATTTCTCCGTAGAAAGGAGGTGATCCAGCCGCACCTTCCGATACGGCTACCTTGTTACGACTTCACCCCAATCATCCGCCCCACCTTCGGCGGCTGGCTCCCTTGCGGGTTACCTCACCGACTTCGGGTGTTGCCGACTCTCGTGGTGTGACGGGCGGTGTGTACAAGGCCCGGGAACGGATTCACCGCGGCATGCTGATCCGCGATTACTAGCAATTCCGGCTTCATGCAGGCGAGTTGCAGCCTGCAATCCGAA
>NZ_DATGKU010000232.1:0-1585 GCF_035294505.1 Chthonomonas sp.
GAATTGCATAGCGAGCACGAGCATCTTGTTCTCCAAGCTACAAGAGCCAACGGTGGATGCCTTGGCGCCTGAAGCCGATGAAGGACGTGGGTGGCTGCGATAAGCCACGGGGAGCTGCCTACCGAGCTTCGATCCGTGGATGTCCGAATGGGGCAACCCGCCGTCGCGAAAAACGGCGGCACTCCGGCCTGAACACATAGGGCCGGTAGAGGGAACCGGGGGAATTGAAACATCTCAGTACCCCGAGGAAAGGAAAGCAACAGCGACTCCCTGAGTAGCGGCGAGCGAAACGGGAAGAGCCTAAACCGTGCCGGTGCCAAAGCCTGGTGGCGTTGCCGGTGCGGGGTCGTGGGACCGGACAGGAAGGGCACCAGACCTTCCGCGGAGTTACAAAGTTGCTGCGTAGTGGAAGGGTTTTGGAACGTCCCGCCACAGAGGGTTAGAGCCCCGTACACGAAACGCATGCAACCTCCGGTCCGGCACCCGAGTAGCGCCGGGCCCGTGAAACCTGGTGTGAACCCGCGAGGACCACCTCGCAAGGCTAAGTACTAGCAGGCGACCGATAGCGGACTAGTACCGTGAGGGAAAGGTGAAAAGCACCCCGGGAGGGGAGTGAAATAGTACCTGAAACCGTTGGTTTACAAACAGTCAAAGCGTCGCCGGCACCAACACACGCCTTTGCCCGCAAGGGCTTAGGCGTAGGTTAGCCGGTCGCGATGGCGTGCCTTTTGAAGAATGAGCCAGCGAGTTACCGTGCGTGGCGAGGTTAACCCGTGAGGGGGAGCCGGAGCGAAAGCGAGTCTTAAATGGGCGTCTAGTCGCGTGTGGTAGACCCGAAGCCGGGTGATCTACCCATGGGCAGGCTGAAGCGGGGGTAAGACCCCGTGGAGGGCCGAACCCACCGTGGTTGAAAACACGGGGGATGACCTGTGGGTAGGGGTGAAAGGCCAAACAAACCCGGTGATAGCTGGTTCTCCCCGAAATGCATTTAGGTGCAGCGTCAAGTGTTCAGCGCCGGAGGTAGAGCACTGAATGGGTTAGGGGGCCCACAAGCTTACCGACCCCAATCAAACTCCGAATGCCGGCGCTCCAGAGCTTGGCAGTGAGACTACGGGGGATGAGCTTCGTGGTCGAGAGGGAAACAACCCAGACCGCCGGCTAAGGCCCCAAATTCGGTGCTAAGTGGGAAACGATGTCGGACTGCACAGACAGCCAGGAGGTGGGCTTAGAAACAGCCACCCTTTAAAGAGTGCGTAATAGTTCACTGGTCGAGTGGTCCGGCGCGGACAATTTAACGGGGCTCAAGCACCGAGCCGAAGCCGCGGACCTCGCTTTCGAGCGGGGTGGTAGGGGAGCGTCGTGCGCGCAGCGAAGCGGGAGTGTGAACTGTCGTGGAGCGCGCTCGAGTGAGAATGCTGGCATGAGTAGCGAGAGAGGGGTGAGAAACCCCTCCGCCGGAAGCCCAAGGGTTCCTGGGGAAGGCTAATCCTCCCAGGGTGAGTCGGGAGCTAAGGCGAGGCCGAAAGGCGTAGTCGATGCACAACTGGTTGATATTCCAGTACCGTCGTGCAAGCGTCAATCCCAA
>NZ_DATGKU010000233.1:0-1564 GCF_035294505.1 Chthonomonas sp.
GGGCCTATCACCGATAACGCCAACGGCATCTTTGAGATGTCGGGAGTGTTGGAGGAGGATAGGGCTTCCGGCCGTTTTGCCGGCATCGAGGGCCTTTCGGGCGACCGCATTGTTGGCCGTCTCGATGCCGTGGGCAACACCACCAAGGCCCTTACCAAAGGGTTTGCCATCGCCACCGCCGTTATCGCGGCTGTGTCGTTGTTCCGCTCCTTCATGACCGATGCCAAACTGCTCAATCTGGGCATTCGTCTTGATGTACCGGAGGTCTTTGTGGGCCTGCTGATAGGCGGAGCTGCCCCCTACCTTTTCAGCGCTTTCTCCATCAACGCCGTCGGTCGAGCCGCTTACCAACTGATTGAAGAGGTGCGTCGCCAGTTTCGCGAAGACCCCGATATCATGGCCGGAAAGAGCCGCCCGGACTATGCCCGCTGCGTTAGCATCGTTACTGCGGCCGCCCAAAAAGAGCTGCTCGGGCCGGGTATTCTCGCCATCACCTTGCCCATTCTTGTGGGGTTCGGTTTAGGGTTTGCCGACCCGGAGAAGGGGGCTGCCGCGCTGGGCGGCTATCTCGCGGGTGCCATCCTCAGCGGGCAGCTTTTGGCCGTCCTCTTGGCCAATGCGGGTGGCGCCTGGGACAACTCCAAGAAAAAGATCGAGGATGGGCTGTTCGGCGGCAAGGGAACCGATAACCACAAAGCTGCCGTTATCTGCGACACGGTTGGCGATCCGTTTAAGGATACGGCAGGACCCGCCCTGAACCCGCTCATCAAGGTGATGAACTTGGTAAGCATCCTCATTGCGGGCATCGTCATCCAAAATATCTCCCCTGCCATTCGGGCGACGATATGTATCGTTGCCATTATTCTGTTGGCCGGCGCGATTCTCTTCAGCAAGCGCGGCTCCATTGTGGATATGCAACAGCAGGTGGCCGCCGAATCGTCGGAGACGGTGCGCGTGGAAACGGGAGGCAAGTAGCGGGGTACGCTGGCTTTTACCGACCTCAGAGGCCCCAAAGATCAATAGCCATTGGTTTTTGGGGCCTTAACGCGATCCGGCATTTTGTTTTCCTTCCTCTTGTTCGTAGAAACAGTGTACCTGCGCTGAAATGAGGAAAAACATGCCCCAACTCCGGTTTGTCTGTGAGATCAACGCTCCCCTAGAGCGCGTTTGGGAGTTTCACAACAAAGTTGACTCCCTCCTTCTCCTCACTCCCCCACAACTACGGCCCCGCATCCTCGACCCGCGTCCCCCCATGCAAGAGGGTTCCCTCTACCTTATCCGCATCTCCCTCTTCGGCTTCCTCCCCATTACCATGAAAACACGCATTGTGGAGTACAACCCACCCCACAGTTTCACCGACAGACAGGAGGCAGGGCCGTTTCGCCGATGGCAGCACGCGCATCGGTTGGAAGCCCTCAACCCGAACCAAACCCGCCTTTGCGACACGGTGGAATACGAGCTTCCTCTCGGAGGAGTGGGAGCGATGGGGGAGCGGATTTGGGTGAGGCGGCGTGTGGAGGAGCTGTTTGCCTATAGGCATCGGAGGACGAAGGAGGTTTTAGAA
>NZ_DATGKU010000234.1:0-15379 GCF_035294505.1 Chthonomonas sp.
AGGAAGGGATAGGGGGCGAACATGAGAGGCTTGCTTTGCTGACTTGCTCTAGAACCGCGAGATTGGCAGCCCCTACCCCTTCCGCTCGGAACTGATGGGAATGGAAATTCAAGATTTCTCGCCTTCGGCTCGAAATGACAGTTGTAGTATCGGCTCGAAATGACAGTTGTTGATCTCGCCTGCGGCACGAAAGGACAGGCGTATCGCCGGCTCTTCAAGCCCCCACCCCCACTCCCCTCCCCCACTTTGGGAGAGGGGAGACCAGCAAGTTCATTGGCGGTTTCCTTTGATAAGCTGTCTTTTGAAAAACTGGCAAGATAGCCCCCTTTCTCCCGAATCGGGGGAAAGGAAGGGATAGGGGGCGAACATGAGAGGCTTGCTTTGCTGACTTGCTCTAGAACCGCGAGATTGGCAGCCCCTACCCCTTCCGCTCGGAACTGATGGGAATGGAAACCCAAGATTTCTCGCCTTCGGCTCGAAATGACAGTTGTAGTATCGGCTCGAAATGACAGTTGTTGATCTCGCCTGCGGCACGAAAGGACAGGCGTATCGCCAGTTCTTCAAGCCCCCACCCCCCACTCCCCTCCCCCACTTTGGGAGAGGGGAGACCAGTAAGCTTACTCGCGGTTTCCTTTGGTAGACTTTTCTTTGAAAAATTAGCAAGATAGCCCCCTTTCTCCCGAATCGGGGGAAAGGAAGGGATAGGGGGCGAACATGAGAGGCTTGCTGTACAAACTATCTCTAGAACCGAAGCAATTGGCAGTCTCTGCAGCCCCACTCCCTTCCCCTCGGAACTGCTGGGTATTGAAATTCAAGATTTCTCGCCTTCGGCTCGAAATGACAGTTGTGTATCTCGGAATGACAGGTGTTTATCTCGAAATGACGAGCGTATCATCGGCACTTCAAAGCACATTCCTACCCGCCTGCAAGCAGGAGCTAGACGGTGAAGGCGCGAATTTATTAATGAGGAAACAGCTATGCCAGATTACGATGCGATAGTGATCGGTGCGGGAGCGGCAGGTGGCATCGTGGCCTGTCTGCTGGCCGAGGCCGGTAAACAGGTGCTGCTGCTGGAGCGAGGGCCTAACCTTGCCACAGAACAGATCGGGCGCGACCACCTGCGCAACCAACGGCTTTCGCAATACGGCCATAACGCCGGGCCCGACGGCGATGGCCACCCGCGGGTAGCGACAGGGCTGTTTGGAGAACGCTACTTGGTTCGACCCTATGAGGGAGGCTATCAAAACAATGCGGCCTGCGTGGGCGGGGGAACGCGCGTTTACGGCGCCCAAGCGTGGCGCTTTATGGAGGAGGATTTTCGCATGGCCAGCCTCTACGGCGTGCCCGAAGGCAGCTCGCTGGCCGACTGGCCTCTCTCCTACAGCGACCTGGAACCTTACTACGAGCGCGCCGAATGGGAGTTGGGCGTCTGTGGCGATTCGGGAACTCTGGCCCCTCCGGTGCCACGCCGAAAAAGCTACCCCATGCCGCCGATGCCGCTTACCCGTTCCGGCCAGGTTTTGGCGCGTGGGGCGCAAGCCCTAGGGTGGAAAACCTGCATCCCGCCGCTGCTCATCAACAGCGTGCCCTACAACGGAAGGCCGGCCTGCGTGCAGTGCCAACACTGCGTTGGGTTCGGCTGTCCCTCCGATTCAAAAAACGGCACGCACAACACCCTCCTGCCTCGCGCCTTGGCCACCGGCCTTTGCACCCTAAAAACCCACGCCGTGGCCGAACGCATCGAGACAGACGGACGCGGCAACGTGACGGGCGTCTCTTACATCCTGGAGGAGAACGGGCGGCTGGAGCGCCACACGGCCACCGCCAAGCGCGTTGTGGTATCGGCCGGCGCCATTGAGTCGGCCCGGCTGCTTCTGCTCTCCGCCTCGCCTCACCACCCAAACGGCCTCGGCAACCGCTACGACCTGGTAGGGCGTAATCTGCAAGGGCACTACTATCCGGGAGCGCTGGGGCTTATGGAGGAGCCGGTCTACGACGGCATCGGCCCCGGGGTGTGCATCGCCACCTGCCAATTTAACCATCATAACCCCGGCATCATCGGAGGCGGCATGTTGGCCAACGAGTTCATTAAGCTGCCCATCATCTTTTGGAAAAGCGCCCTGCCACCCGACCTCCCTCGCCGCGGGCTGGAGAACAAGCGCTGGATGCGAGAGAACTATCGGCGCACCCTCCACGTGATGGGCCCTGTGCATGAGATCCCGAACCCCAACTGTCGGGTGACTCTCGACCCCGATGTGCGCGACCGTTATGGCCTGCCGGTAGCGCGCCTTGAGGGAGTTGCCCATACCGAAACGGTGCGCACCGCCCATTACATGTGGGGACGCGCTAAAGAGTGGCTGCTGGCCAGCGGGGCCATAAAGGTGTGGGGCGACCCACCGGGCTATCATCTCAGCGCCGGCCAACACCAGGCCGGCACCTGTCGCATGGGGCACGACCCGAAAACCTCCGTTACCGACCCGTGGGGGCGCGTGCATGATTTCGATAATCTCTTCATCATAGATGCCTCGCTGCATGTCACCAATGGTGGCTTCAACCCCGTGCTCACCATTATGGCCTTAGCCTATCGCTGCGGAGAGTACCTTGTGAGGAGCTTTTAAACCATGCCCGATACCCAAGCGCTATCGCTTATTCGCGAGCTGGTCGCCCTTCCCGGCCCTCCGGGGCAAGAAGAGCATGTGCGCCAGTTCTTAACAGAGCGTCTTGCCCGCTTCGGCTATCATCCCCAAACCGACTCCAAGGGCAACCTGGTGGTAAAACTGCCCGGCGATCCGCAGAGGCCCTCGGTGGTGGTTACCGCCCACATGGACGAGATCGCGCTGATGGTAACTCGCATTGAGGAGGATGGCACTCTAAAGGTGGCGCCGTGCGGGGGCATCTATCCGTGGAAATGGGGCGAGGTTCCCATTCAGGTGCTAACGCCTCAAGGGCCACTGCCGACGATTCTCTCTTTCGGATCGGTACATACCGAACACGAGGCCAGCCCTGCCCACCAAGCGCGCAAAGGCCCCTTAGAGTGGGAGAAGGTCTGCCTCTTTACCGGCCTTTCCCCCTCCGAGCTAGAGGCACTGGGCGTGCGGCCGGGGCTACGCGCCGTTTTAGCCCCCTCGTGTCGCGTGGTCACGGAGTTCGGAAACCACATCGCCGCCTATTTTTTGGACGACCGTGCCGACCTCGCCGTGTGGCTTTTGGCTTTGGAAGCGCTTGCGCAGCAGCCCTTACCGCAATCCGGCCCGCTCACGTTTTTGGCCACCACCTCGGAGGAGGTGGGCGGAGAAGGCGCGCGCTTTTATCTTCAACGCCAGCCTACAGACATCTGCATTGCGCTTGAGATCGGCCCCAAAACGCCAGAGGCCAACTTTCCCATCAACGCCCAGCCAACCCTCTGGGTTCGGGATAGCTATGCCGCCATGGAGGCCGTGGATGGCCAACTGCTCGCAGCCTGTTGCCAAACCCTGGGGCAGCAGCCCCATTGGCAGTATCTGTCACGCGGCGGCAGCGATGCCTCCTGCTGCGCAGCCAACGGCCTTGTGGCGCGGCCGGTGACGCTGGGTTTGCCTGTGGAAAACTCGCATGGCTACGAGATCATGCATCGCCATGCCCCCGATGAACTGCTGCGGCTGCTTCTGGCCTATCTTCGCGCTGTTGGAGAGGACTAGGTTCTTTGGTGACGCCCTACCCCCGGCTCTGAAGGCCAATGCCTTTCCCCTCAGAACCGGTGGGAATGGAAATTCAAGATTTCTCGCCTTCGGCTCGAAATGACAGTTGTAGTATCGGCTCGAAATGACAGTTGTTTATCTCGAAATGACAGGCGTCTATCTCATGAGAAATGACAGTCGTGTTGCCGGCTCTTCAAGCCCCGACGCCCTCCCCCTCCCCCAATTTGGGAGAGGGGAGATGAGCAAAAGGGGCACGGTCACCGTGCCCCTACAGGCGGTTTCCTGTGATAACCTTCCCTTCGGAAACTAACCATCATAGCCCCCTTTCTCCCGAATCGGGGGAAAGGTCGGGATAGGGGGCGAACAAGGCAGGCTTGCTTGGTTAACTGCCTCTAGAACCGTGAGATTGTCAGCCTCACTCCTATCCCTCAGAACTGCTGGGAAGTGAAACTTAAGATTTCTCGCCTTCGGCTCGAAATGACAGTTGTATCATCAGCACTCCAAGCCCCCACCCCCCCGCCCCTCCCCCTATCAGGGAGAGGGGAGACCAATAAGCTTACTAGCGGTTTCCTGTGATAACCTTTCCTTCGGAAACTCAACACAACCGCCCCCTTTCTCCCTAATAGGGGGAAAGGTCGGGATAGGGGGCGAACAAGGGAGGCTTGCGTTGTTAACTGGCTCTAGAACCGTGAAGCCGGCAGTCTCTGCAGCCCTACTCCCACGCAACGAATGACCACCTACGTGCTGGTGGTTCATGAACCTAGCAGAAAACGACGCCAGAAGGGTGCCGTCGGTTTTTGGGTTCCACCGAGGTTCTCGTCCCCTAGAGCCGACTCTGGAGATGTTTGCGGAGGGGATGTATAAAAGCGCTGAATCTCCTCAAGGCCGACGCCCTTCCCCTCAAGGCCGACACCCTTTCCCTCCGCACTCTCCCCCTCACAGGGCACCACAGCGCGGACAGAAAGCACAAACACCGTGATGTTGTCGCGCCCCCCACGGGCATTGGCCAGCTCAACAAGCTGGCGGGTGGCCTCGGAGGGCGCATGGCTCCCTATAATCGCCGCGATCTCCGAGTCCTCCACATGGCCGGTGAGACCGTCGGAACAGAGCAGCCAAATATCTCCCTCTTGCACGCTCTCTTCATAGAAATCGGGCAGGACGTTTGGGGTTGCGCCAATGGAGCGTGTAATGACATTGCGGAAAGGAGACAGTTCGGCCTCTTCGCGGGTGAGCACGCCCGCCCGCACCTGTTCCTCTACCCAGGAATGGTCTACCGTTACCTGCCGCAGCTGTCCCTGACGCAGCAGATAGGCACGGCTATCGCCCACCTGCACAATAAAAACGCTATCTTCAATGAAAACGGCCGCTACCAGGGTGCTGCCCATGCCGTTGCGTTCGGGAATGGCCTGGGCTAAGGCGTAGATGTAGTTGTTCGCCTCCAAAATGGCCTCGCGCATGGCCGTACGCGGATCGTCTGCCGGATGGTCATAGTAGGCCGAAAGCAGGCGCTTGAGGGTAAGCTCACTTGCGATTTGGCCGGCCAAAGCGCCCCCCATGCCATCGGCGACCGCGTAGAGGCAACCACGCTGTGCAAGAATGGCCGGCTCTTCCGGCTCGTAAAAATCGAACTTATCCTCGTTGTTCTCGCGCACCTGCCCCATATCGGTGCGGGCCGCAAACTTGATGAGGGGAAGACAACGCGGCGTTCGCGGCCCGTAAGAACGCCAACCTCGCACCAGAACCTCGCGCTCTAATTTCGCCGTAGGCTCTTGGCCTGCCGGTGATGCAGAGTAGGGCTTATCCATCGGTAACGGTTTTTACCTCTCCAGAATAGAACGATAATCTCTCATTTTTTCAGCCGGTTATCTACTTTCTTCAGCGGCGTCGCCCGCTTCTTCAATGCCGATGCCCTTCCCCTCGTTGGGTTGCGCTTCCTGCGGCTCCGGCGTATCCTCTGCAGCCTCTGCGGGTTGAGACGGCTCGGCCCACTCAAAACGATAACTTGTCTGCCCGATCTTCACCTCATCCCCATTCTCTAAAAGCTGCGGTTGATTGGGCATCAGTCGTGTTCCGTTGACAAAGGTGCCGTTGGTGCTGCCAACATCGGTAAGCCACGCCTCTCCGTTTTCGACTCGTATCTCTGCGTGTGAGCCGGAAACGTAGGCGTCGCCGGTAACGACCAACTCGTTCGTTGGGCGCCGCCCGATGCGCGAAACCCCGGCGGGCACAGGCAACTCATTGCCCGGCCCCTCCAGCTTTCTGAGCCAGGCCACGGGCGGGGCAGCCTCTGCCGGCTGGGCCGCAGGGGCAAGCAGCGTGGCCTCGGAGGAGGGGGATGTTATGGCCACCGTCTTTTCGGCCCCCTCAAGGCCGACGCCCTGCCCCTCGCCTCCACGCACTTCGAGCCGAAGCTGCACATTGCCGAAACGCAGCAGCGTGCCGCCGGTTGCGGCGACCGGCTGGTTGGGGCTGAGGCGTAAATCGCCCACTTTGGTGCCGTTGGTGCTGCCGAGATCTTCCACAAACACCTGCCCATTCTCCACGCGAATGCGCGCATGGGTTCGCGATACCGTGGCATCTAAAAGCAACACATCGGTTCCCTGCCGCCCCACCGTGTTCTCTCCAACACGCAAACGATGGCGGCGCCCCGTCTCAAGCTCCACAAGCTCGGCAGGGGGTGTCTCTTCCGGCGCCACCTCTAGGCTTTCCGAGACGGTCGCCGATAACAGAAAGCCGCATTCGCAGCAATAGTTCTCCAGTACGGGGGTGGTGGTGTGGCACACGGGGCAAACGGTTGTAGCGCCCATCTGTGTGCGTAGGGGGTCGGCCTGCGGTGTGGCCAACAGCGTTTTCTCCGGCCCGGCCGGAGAAGTCATCATGCGGGTAGGTTCATCGCTCATGGTTTGGTGTCCTCCTTACCGTTTGCCCTGTTCGATATCCACAATGGTGCCCATAAGGGTTTTCTCCACATCGCCACTGCCTTGCTGAAGCGACTGCATGGCCGCATCCAGCTGCTGGGCCTTCTCTATTTGGCCTGTTTGCATCAGGATGGTGCGGGTGCGTTGCAGTTCGGAAAGGGCGCCCATGGCCGTAAGCTGCTGCGTGCGCATTCCCATAATGGTGCGTTGGAGATTCTGGGAGGCCTGTGCTATTTCGATCTCATTGCGCACAATGGGGTTCACGCCCTGTGCCAAGAGCGCAGCATCTTTGGTGAATTCAAAAACGCAGTCGGCGCTCGCCTGTCCCGGCCGGTTCGCAAGGAGGTCATCGTAGGTGACCACGGCCTTCGCCACGCGGAAAACCCCGGCCGGATGACGTTCGAACTCCAGCTCTGCCAACACCGTGCGCGAGGTGCCTCGCTCGATGTCGGGCACGGTTACCTCGATGGTGCGCGGGCCGAAGGAGGGCTGTAGCCCATAGACTTGGCGGACATGAACCCATCGCGACAGCTGGAGGCGCACCTGAACGTTGCGGGCTACCACCGACATCACCGTCTCCAGCTCGCGCCGAAACACCTCGGGAATGAGGTCGGGACGCTGAATGTAGTAGTAGTTGCCTCCACTTCGTTTGGCGATACCTGCCAAAAGCTCCTCATTGTACTCCGGCCCGAAACCCAGCGCCGTAACGGTAATGCCCTTGGCACGCTGTTCCGCAACCTGCTGCACAATGGTGCTGTAGTCTTTAATTCCCACCGTCGGGTCGCCATCGGTTAGCAGCAGCACGCGCGTAACATAGCCCTGTGTTTGGGGCAGTACCGAAGCGATCTGCATAAAGGCGGCGACTAACCCATCATACAGGTTGGTGGTATTGCCAGGCTCGATGCGATGGATATGCTCCTTAATAAGCGCCTTATTCACCACGCGCCGAGCCGGCATCAGCACATCTACATGCTCCTCAAAGGTGACGATGGAGAGAATATCGTTCGGCTCGAGCATGTCTACCACATAGTCGCACGCCATTTTCACATACTCTAACGGAGGCCCCTCCATGCTACCGGAGCGGTCAATGCAGAGACACACGTTGATGGGGGCCCGCCGTCCCAGCTGTTGCCCCGTGGCCTTCAACACCACGAGGGCGTGCTCGCGGGAGATGTCGCCGGCAAGGGCATAGCGATTGCCCGGCATGCACTCCACTTCAAGGGTTTGGAGCGCGGTTCCCATCTGTGTTTGCGCCATGCCCATTTGGGTGGGCATGGTGCCCATCTGCGTGGGTGATGCGCCTATGATCTGTGTGCGATCTTCCATGTTCCTGCCTCTTTTCCCACGGCTCTAAGAGCCGGTGCAACGTGTTTTCGGTGTCACTCTTTCTCTACTCGAAGCGAAAACGACTCGAGCCAAACTGCACGGTGTCTCCAGGGTGCAGCACCTGACTGCTAATGCGCACCCCATTGACGAATGTGCCGTTGGAGGAGTTATTATCTCTTACCATCCAAACTCCGTTCATATAGCTCAACTCGGCATGAGTACGCGAAACGGTGGGGTCGTTGGAGATCACAATATCTCTATCGGCCTCACGTCCTATGGTGATATTGGGCTTCTCGAGCGGGATGATCTGCCCGACGAGAGGCCCCTCTATGCCCACCAGGCGGCCCACTGCGGTTCCGACTCCTGCCATCGGAGCTGCGACGCCGGTGCTGCCGCCGTACGCTATGCCTCCCAACGGGTCCGATACAGGCATGGGGGTTGAGGGCGCCACCGTACACCGACAATTGCCGGCGGCATCTTTAGGCGCGCCACAGTAGGGGCATAGATGAGAGGGCATGGGCGAGAGCGGATTGCCGGCAGCGCTGCGCGGCGTCTCCACTCCTATCGGGCGCACTTTGGAGGCAGTGGCGCGTTCTCGGAAGAGGATGCGATGCATTCCAATCTGAATCATGTCCCCGTCGCGCAACACCACTTTGCCGCCCGGCGGCACCGGCTGCCCGTTCACCAGCGTGCCTGGGGGAGTGCCGGCATCCACCAACACGTGCCGATTGTCCTCTTTACAGATGGCAGCATGCTGAATGCCCACACTTGGGTCGCCGTAAAGGGGGATATCGCACCGTTCGTCGCGTCCCAAAATGTTTATCGGTTTGTCTAAAGAGAAGTCGCGCCCTTCGTTACGGCCTACCAGCACGCGCACCCAGGCCTCTTTCAAAAGCTCCTCCACAATGCCCACCAAAAGGCCGGTGCAGGTAGCGATGGCCGTGAAGCCAATGATTCGGCTTAGCCCGCCCGCTTCGTAGCAAGCGCCCGATTTAAGAGGGGCTTCGAGGGGCGCTGCCGTTACGGCCACCAGGTCGAAGACGAAGCCGCCGATAAACCCGCCCAGAAAGCCTCCCAACGCTCCACGCCCAATCCGCTTTAGGTGCATGGTGGCCATGCCGGCACCGGTGCCGATGCCTGCACCAAGCAGCGACCACCCAAACGCGCGAGCGATGACCTCATGGAGGAAGCCGGCTAGGCCCGCGTGGGAGTTCATGTTGGCCGAGCCGCCGAGCAGGTTGTAGAGCTTATTGCCAAACATCATGCCGATGTAGCCCAACAGGAAACCGCCTATCAGCCCCACAACCACGCCGCGCAAGAGTTTACGGGAATTGCCTTCCACAACGCCATCGGCGGTTCCCAGCAGCATGCCCGGAAGCCCGCCCACGCAAAAGGCCAACAGCCTTTCCTGCCCCGGAGTGGGAGGAACCGGCAAGCAGTCGCCAAATATCGTGCGCATCACCTGATAGTGAACGAGGGCCTCTTGAAGAAGCGCTCCGGCCAAACCGCCAACCAAACCGGCAACCGTACAGACGATGATACGTGAACGCATGGCATGTATCCCTATATCTCGAAACGAAAGCGAGTCATCCCCACCTGAACCTCATCGCCTGGGCGTAGCGGATGGGGGGTTTGCGGAGGAATGCGCACCCCATTAACAAACGTTCCGTTGGAGGAGCCGTTATCCACGATGACAAACTGCCCACCCTGGGCTTGAATGCTGGCATGACGTCGCGATACGTTGCTATCCTGCGAAAGCACCACCGTGTTGGAAGGGTCACGGCCGATGTCCACCTGCGCGCCTTGCAGCTCGAACATCTGCCCCGCGTAGACCCCGATGGTGCCCACCAAGCGCGGACCACCTCCAACGCCGATAGGAGAGCCTACCATACCGGCCGGCCCGGCGAAGGGGTCGGCAGTTCCTTCGGTAATAGGTGGAAGAGGGGGTTGCTCCGGCTTTTTAAAGGGCTGTACGTCCGGCTGAGACTGGGCTTCGGGGATGTGCATCCCGATTCCCTCAAAAAAGCGACGCAGGTGGCCCTGCTTATACGCCCAAACAACCCCATAGCCTATCCCTCCAATAACGGCAAGCCCGATGAGAGTAGAAATAAGGTCGCTCAGCGGGTTCGACGCGGGTGGCGCCGGGGGTGTGGGGGTAACGCCCGGAGGAGGGGTTGTTGGGGCCGACGGGGCAGCAGGAGCGGCAGGCAAGGGAACGCTGTGAGCGTCCGGCCAAGTGACGGTGATCGTTGGCCAATGATAGCCCTCTGCCGGCGGGTTGGTTGGCAGCGTTTGGGTTTGGCTGATGGGAGGGTCGTCGTCGTTTTTTACCGTAACGGTAAGGGCCACCCCCATAGGCACATTTGTGAATTGAGCAACCCCTTTATCGGCAGCCTTCAGGAGCCAGCTCGCCTTGTATTTTCCATCGGAGCTGGTAAGGGTAACGACCGCATCGGTAAGGCCGCCTTTACCCTCCACTTGAACCGGCACCATCACCGTTTGCACAAGGGTAAAATCGGCGTCCGTGAGGGCGGTAACTCCATTGGTTTTGACCGGCAGATGAGCCACTTTACCCGTGGTGCGATTGATGACCTCCAAAATGGCATTCTTGGGCAAGTTTGCGGGCAAGGTAACGGCCACAACCTGGTTGGCGTCGGTGGGGGTTGGCAGGGGCACCGGCGCTGTGGGAGCGCCATGAGGGACGAGAAAGCGATAGAGCAGGTCTCCACTCACTTGCCGTTGAATCTGTAGGGTAGGCTGTGCGGAGGCTGCCGGTTTAGACACCGAGGAGGCGGGAGCGGTAGGCTTTTGGGCGTAGGCCACAAGGCAGCAAAACAGCAAACTCCCTAGCACCGTCACGGTTGCACGAGAACAAACCTTCGTACTTCCCCTCCGTTCTGCTCTTCTCAACCTATCCTCCTGCCTGCATAATAGATGAGGGAGGTCTGGGCTAAAAACCACTTCGACGCCTCCTAGAAAGATTCCGCGACACACGGACTTGGTTCCACAAGGAGCTTGTTAAGCGCCATGGGCAGATGTTGGATGATATCCCCTGCCGTTAGCGCCGCCTCTCCCAGTGTCCGGCAAGCGAGGTCTCCTGCCAGTCCATGCAGATAGGCGGCCAGCGCCACCGCCTCGGCGAGAACGTCCATTCTAACTCCTATATCGGTTTTATTGCGTTCTTGCGCAAGGGCTTGAGCTAATATACCCCCTAAAATGCCCGTTAGGCTATCGCCACTCCCTCCTGTAGCCATACCAGGGTTCCCCGTAGTATTTACGAACAGCGTGCCATCAGGGGTAGCAACGAGTGTATAGCGCCCTTTTAGCAACGCGATCGCGTGAAAACGAGAGGCCAGCAACTTTACCGCTCCTACACGGTCGGACTCTATCTCCGACGTTGTTGTTCCTAAAAGTCGAGCCGCCTCTCCTGGATGCGGGGTAAGAATGAGGGGGGCCTCTTCGGGGCGTTCACGCAAGCACTCGGGGTTTTGAGAGAGGGCGTTTAACCCATCGGCATCGAGCACAATGGGTTTGTGAAGCACGCCGAGCAGATGTTGCACCAAAGCGACGGTTTGGGAGTGTGTGGTAAGGCCGGGGCCAATGCAGAAGAGAGTGGCTTTCTGCGCGAAGCGAAGGATGTCGGGCAGCGCCTCTTCCGTAAGAGCGCCCTCCGCATCGGCAAGCGGCAGCGTCATCTGCTCGTCGAGCTTAGCAGCCAGAACCGACTGAATGCAGCGCGGTGCCAGCACCGTTACCAGCCCGGCCCCGGCCCGCTGGGCCGCCCTTGCCACCAGTGCCGGCGCCCCCACCATGCCTTGAGAGCCGGCGATCACGCCCACATGTCCGAAGTGGCCCTTGTTGGCGTTGGGGTGTCGGGGGCCGCATAGGGTGGCGGCCAGGGAGGAGGCTTTAGGTGAAAAGAGTTTACCGAGGTAGGGCAGATCGAGCGTGTCCCAGCAGAAACCGATGTCGCTTACATGAAGTTGCCCCACGTAGTCGGCGGCAGGGAAAAGGAAAAGCCCTATTTTGGGGCAGGCCAAGGTAACGGTGTGGGTTGCGCGCACGGCCTCTGCCGGCACGGCGCCCGTGTCCGAGTCGATGCCGGAGGGGATATCCACCGCATAGATGGGGCAGCGAAGCCGGTTCATGGCGATGATGGCCCCCCGAATCGGTTCGCGAGGGGCGCCTTTACTTCCGGTACCCAACAGGGCATCTACCGCCAGTGCGGTATGGGGATCGAGGGTCAGCTGTTGAGGGTCGGCACCAACCACCACGGGCAGGCCCATGCGACGCAGCACCTGAAGGTGCGTGGCGGCATCCGCTTTCAGGCTCTCTTCTTTGCCGAAGAAGTAGACGGTGGGTCGTGCCCCCAAAAGCGCCAGCCGCCGCGCCACCACAAAGCCGTCGCCGCCGTTATTGCCTCCCCCACA
Source organism: Chthonomonas sp. (assembly GCF_035294505.1). Lineage (NCBI taxonomy): Bacteria > Bacillati > Armatimonadota > Chthonomonadia > Chthonomonadales > Chthonomonadaceae > Chthonomonas > Chthonomonas sp. The sequence continues at coordinate 12,352 of NZ_DATGKU010000234.1, forward strand.
AAACAGCGCAACAGGGGCGCCTGCTAAGGCTCCATACGTTTGCGCGATGACCCTGGCAACAGCGGCCCCGGCGTTCTCCATAAGCACGTTGCCGGGAAGGCCCACCTGCTCGATAACGTGGCGGTCGTATTCGCGCATCTGCTGGGAGGTCAAAACGCGCATCGTACGAACGAGTTATCCCCTCTCCACGTCTACCACGCAGTTGTTTTCCCAGCTTTGAATGGCCGCCTCGATGATCTCTTGCACGGCCAAACCGTCCTCACCGCTCGCCTCGATCTGATCACGGGGGACGCCCGCGTTCACCTGCTCTATCCAGCGCCCTATGCGCCTATCGAAGGTCTGGTCGAACCCCGTCATTCCGCCCATGATGCTGTTACGAATAACCGTTAGTTCGGGGCTACGACGGGGATAGAACGTCAGTTCCTCGTAAAGATTTTCCAAAACGAAGCGCCCCTCCGTGCCCATCACCTCACATCGCTCCAGGTTATGGGCGGGGTTGGCATCGTAAGAGCCGGTAAGATGTCCCACCACATCGTTCTCGAACAGCAGATTCACCTGAACGTTTGACCAACAGACCCGCTTGCCGCCCGGCCCATCGGGCTTGGGTGCGCGATTGAAGAAGGCGTGGACTTTTTTCACCGGCCCGCAGTAGTAGCGCATAATATCAAGCGAGTGAGGGTGAAGTGCCCGAATGTGGAACCACGGCGAGCTTTCATTGGGGTTGTCGATCCACATGGTCATATTCATGAGGAGGAGGTGCCCCAATTTTCCGCTCTGTACCCACTCTTTGGCCTTGGCTGCCGGCGGTGTGAATCGGTGATTCAGATTAATACCGAAGTAGAGTCCTTTTTTACGTGCCGTCTCCACCATTTCCCGTGCATGATGGATGTTGTTGCTAATGGGCTTTTCGCAGAGCACATGGAGGCCGGCCTCGAAACACTGCATGGTCGGCTCGTAGTGATGCCCTCCGTTCTCCGGGCCGGCGGTGCAGACCGATACGGCCTGCAGCTTGTCGCCCACATCCGCCAGCATCTCTTGAACGCTGTGCCAGCTCTTCACGCCATCGCGGGCAGCAAGTCGATCGGCCCGAGCGGCATCTATATCGCAGTAGCCCAACAGCTCGGCATCGGGGTGACGCAGATAGACCTGCCCGTGCCGAGAGCCAATGCCTCCGGCCCCAATAACGGCCACTTTCAACGCCATAACATTGCTCCTTATAGGTAAATACCTTTCTGTTAGAACTCTACACCGTTTGAGGGCACGATTCCTTCTTTGTTTTCGTTTTAGGGGCAGGCCTTGTGCCTGCCCCTACCAATTACGGGGTGATTCCTCACCATGCCACGCGCAGCACCGTCGGCCTTGAGGGCGAGGGTAGCAGCGCCCCATGTCCCCTCGAAGCGAAGCGGTCTTCGCATTTCATTCGCACCGAGGGGAAGGGCGTAGGCCTTGAAGAGCCGATGACACGACTGTCCTTCCGAGCCGGAGACGAGATGAACAGCTGTCATCTCGAACCGCAGGCACCTGTCCTTTCGTGCCGAAGGTAAGATGAACACCTGTCATTTCGAGCCGAAGGCGAGAAATCTTGAATTTCAATACCCAGCAGTTCCGAGGGGAAGGGAGTGGGGCTGCAGAGACTGCCAATTGCTTCGGTTCTAGAGATAGTTTGTACAGCAAGTCTGTCTTGCTCGCCCCCTATCCCTTCCTTTCCCCCTATTAGGGAGAAAGGGGGCTATCTTGATAATTTTTCAAAGAAAAGCCTACCAAAGGAAACCGCGAGTAAGCTTATTGGTCTCCCCTCTCCCTAAGAGGGGGAGGGGAGTGGGGGTGGGGGCCTTGCGGGAAAAGGCTCAGCTCGCAGCACTGTCGCTCTTGAGGTGACCATCGTTAGGTGCCCCTGTTGCCAATTAGCGGGTGGGAAGCGAATAGCCTACTGCACCAAAAGGGAAGGTTGCCGGAAACGTGGCATGCACGCCATGCCCACGGAAAGACGGTTCTGTGGTCTCTCACAGGGGCGAGACTTGAATGATGCCATCAACAATGCGTGCCACTTCGGGGCGCCGGCTTGCTGTTGCCGCGCGGGTATCCTCTTCGGGAGCGCGGGCAATTTGGCCGGCAATGCGGAGCTGTTGGGGGCGCATGTTGCCCGCAACAATGCGCGCCTCCTCGTTGCCATAACAGCCGGCATGGGCCAAACCACGCAACGTTCCTAAAACCACAATATCCCCACCGGCAATAACCTCCGCACCAGGGTTCACATCGCCGGCGACGATGAGGTGCGCATGGTGCGTGAGTCTCTGCCCGGAGCGCACCGTTCCCGCATAGTAAAGCGCGTTGTTGCCTGTGGCATCCTCGTTCGCCTCGGCGCTGAGGGGTGCGCCCGGAGCGATAAGATAGACGCCGAGGGCTAGCCGACGGGCGGCCTCTTGGGTGTGCATATCGGTGCTGACAACGGCCACAACCAACACCCCGTAGCGATCGCGTAAAAGCGCCACCAAATCGTGCAGCGGCTCGTAACTCACTTGGCGCACGCCAAACTCGATGGTTATCTGCACTCCCCGCACCGACATGGAGGGCTTGGCCTCCTCAAGCCGTGCTTCGATCTGGGCAAGTGCCTCTTCCCACTCCAAGTCGGCAGGCACCGTAAGCAGAAACTCCTGCAGCAAACCGTTATGCCACGGCTGCAGCGTTACCATAGATACTCCTTTTGGTACAGAGTTTTCTACTATTATTCGCCATCACTTTCCAATATCCTGCTTAGTCGTCGAAGTCTCTCTCACAGCACGTATGTCCTAACAATATGCAGCGTTTATTAGTTGTTTCCGAATATCAACTTGATTATGCAGATACAATTTTGCTCTCTTATCTCCTAAAAGCTAATTTACACCGTAAACGCTTAGGGAAACGGTTCGTGGTCTTTTAGGCCAATTGCACAGGCAGCAGAAACGCGTTACAAGCGTCAGAACTTCCCTTTTGACCAGCCGCTGTAAAGTGCCCAGCCTATCCAACCGTGCTCGCCAGGTTTCAGGCG
>NZ_DATGKU010000235.1:0-10533 GCF_035294505.1 Chthonomonas sp.
GGTCATCCAGGTTTGCGAAACCGATAGCATGGAGATGGCACGCCGGCTTGCCCGAGAAGAAGGCATCTTTGCCGGCATCTCGGCCGGAGCGGCCGTGTGGGCCGCCGTTGAAGTGGCGAAACGCCCCGAAAATGCAGGGAAACTGATCGTGGTGATCGTCCCCGATACCGGCGAACGCTACCTCTCGACGCCAACTTACTCCATCTATGAAGAGTGAGGTCGGAAGCCCATGCTTCCTGAAGAAAACCCTGTAACGCTTGTCGCCCGGCCTGAGCGCGTGGAGTTTTGGATTTACGGCGGGCTGTTTGCCGTCTACCGAACCTCCTCTGTCGCTCCCTGTGGTTTTACCGCTATCTATGCCAAAGACCGAAGGCCTGTTCTCAAGCCGAACACGGCCGGCATTGTGCTCGGCATCGCCCGTGAGAATGTGGATGGCTTCGACTTTACCCCCTCCTCAAACTCTGCCTACCCCAAAGGCGTCATCGTCCCGCTCTCTACCATGGCGCGCCGAGGCCCGTGCTCCGTAGGGCTTCGTCAGGATAGCCTCTGGATTACCCCCACCGGAGAGCCGATCATCGCCGAAACGCGCATCTTTCGTGCCCTGCCCGGCCCAGGCCCCTCTCGCATTCTCGACATCTTTCTGCACCTACGCCCCTGCGCGGGGCGCGAAATCGTCTTCGGCAATGCCCCTCACGATCTGCTGCAACTCTACATTGCCGAGCCGTTCCTTCGCGAAACCGGCCTCGCCCGAAACAGCCGCGGTGCCTTCGGCATAGAACAGATCCATCGGCGCAGTGCAGCCTGGTGTGGCTTTGTGGGCGTCATTCAAAAAGAGACCGTCGGCTTCGCCCTGATGGACCACCCCCAAAACCCCTTCTTCCCCACCGACTGGAACCTCTCTGCCGATGGCACCCTTTCCCCCTCCCCCCTCCTATGGAGCGGGTTTGCGCAAAACCTGGCCAAACCCATCTCGCTGCGCTATCGGCTTATTGTGCACGACGGCTACGTGGATTCCGGCTGGACGGGCGCCCGACTGCAGGATTTTGCCAAAGAACATCTTCTGGGAGTGCCCTAACCAACCCCATGCCTCTACTGGAAGTGCAAAACCTTCAGGTGCAGTTTCAAGCCGCTGAACAGACGGTCTATGCCGTGAGCGACCTCTCTTTTACCCTCGACCGCAACGAGACCGTGGGGTTGGTGGGCGAATCGGGCTCCGGAAAAAGCGCTACCGCGCTCGCCATCATGGGGTTGCCCCCCGCTAAAATTACCGGTGGCTCCATTCGCTTCGACGGCGAGGAGCTTGTCGGCAAACCCTCCAAATTCCTCCAAAAACTCCGTGGGCAGAAGATGGCCATGATCTTCCAAGACCCTTTCTCCTCCCTCGATCCCACAATGTCCGTCGGGGCCCAACTGCTTGAGGCCATCCGAATCCACCTGCCGCTTAAAGGCAAAGCCGCCTACGACTACGCCGTTGAACTTCTCAAAACCGTGCACATCCCTACCCCCGAACAGAAGATGAGGCAGTTCCCCTACGAACTATCCGGCGGCCAACGCCAGCGCGTGCTCATTGCCATGGCCTTCGCCTGCAAACCGCTCCTCCTCATAGCCGATGAACCTACCACAGCCCTCGATGTCACCGTGCAGGCCCAAATTCTGGATCGCATGGCCACCCTCCAACGCCAAAACGGCTCCGGCCTGCTCCTTATTACTCACGACTTGGGCATTGTGGCCGAGACATGCAACCGTACGCTCGTCATGTATGCCGGCCAACTGATGGAGGCCGGCACCACCGAGCAGATATTTCGTGCTCCACTCCATCCCTACACCCACGGCCTCCTCGCCGCCACCATCCCACTCGAAGCGCCGGAAGCACGGCGCCAACACCTTCCCACCATTCCCGGCCAGCCGCCTAGCCTTACCCAAAAGCCTACGGGGTGTCCCTTCTTTCCGCGATGCAGCGCCCGCATCCCCAATCGCTGCGACAAAGAAAACATTCCCCTCTACAGCCTGTCGTCCGGCCAACAGGTTCGCTGCCTGCTCTACGAAGATCAAAAACAAGGAACCCCGTCGGTCGTTTCATCCGTCTAACCAAGTGGAAGCCCTCCAAAAGGCCGGTGTGTGCGGCCACAGCATCAAACTGTCACGGTGCACATGCCGATACGTTACAGAGAATGTAAGCCGGGCGCAGGTGCGTACCGACTGCAACCTGTTCCGAGGAGATAGCCCGTGAAAACACAGGTAACGGTATGGCCACTACCGAAGCCTCCAGAAACGCGCGGACGACCCGAAGCTCTTCTGAGCGATGAAGCCCTCAGAAAAGCAACGGATATCGTTCTGCAGCGCTATGGAGCGCGCGCCGTCACCCTTCTCTCCTCACCGCGCCCCCTCGAAGATGGACGGCTTCTCCCCCCACGTCTCAGCGCCAACGATTGCTATGTGGCTCTCGAAGAGGCCTGCCGCAAGATGGCTCGCGTGGCCCTGCGGCAATACCAGGCCGCACCTCAGTTGCAAGGGCTAGATTTCTCCACCGCCCTCGATAGCCTCTTTCCCGACCCCGTAGCCTATCTTAGCCGATGCATTCGCTCCGTTATCAGCGATGCCGAACGAATCGCACGACGCGAAGTCCCTACGGTTTCCCTCGATCAGCCGATAGGAGATGAAGACGAAGGCCTTTGCCTGCGCGATGTCATCGCCGATACCTCGGAGGCGGTCTACCCGGAGGCGTCCCTCATAGATAAAGAGGAGCGATCGCGCTTCCGCCAAGCTTTGGCCCAAGCGTTACGTGCCCTCCCTCAGAACTACCTCGAAGCCCTTAAGCACGACATCGCACGCGAGCGTCAACGCCAACAGGGGCAGTACGTTCCCCCAGAAACCGATCGGGAACGTCAAACGGTGTGCCGGGCCCGTGCCACCCTGGTGCGCCTCCTTCGGCAACAGTGCGATGCCGATAACCCCTTCCTCCATGTTCTGCTGCACCCCAAAACCGCTCCGACTCGACGCCAGCACGCTCAGCCGAAATCGCCCGCAACCACGTGGAACGAGGCGCGTAAAGAGGCGTTGCGCTCCCGATTGCTTCAAAGCACGTGGGCCGCTCGCTCTGCGAATACGCTTGATCCCCAAGGGAATGTGGACGAGGCCATTGTGAACGAAGTAAGCTTTGCAGATGGCGTCGAACCGCCTTCGCCGGAAATGCGCCAAACCGTGCGCGTTCTCGATACCTATACCATCGGCGACCGACCCACCTCCACTTCCGGTGAGGCGCAGGCCCTCTACGAAAAAGCCTGGCAACTTCGCAAGAGTGGAAAATTAGAAGAAGCTGTTGTATACTATAAACGGGCGTTTGAGAAAGATAGCACGTTCTATCCGGCGCTTACCGAGGCCGGTGCCACCCTCATCCAACAGGGGCACCTCCGTGAGGCGCTTCAACTGTATCAACTGATTCTAACCGATCCAAAAGCCGGCGATGAACGCTATATCGCTGCTAACAACATCGCCGACATCTATCTCACTTGGTTCGACGCCGGTCGTAATAGGGAGAGGAACATCGAGCGTGCTCTCTATTACGCCCAGATCGCTGTGCAGAAACCGACCCCGATGCGCGTGGTGAACCTTTTGCTGGCCTATGTGAAGGATCACTACTACATCGAGGCAAAACGGGCACTGGAAACGGCGCTGAAGGCGAATTGGCCCTCGTGCCCGCCGGATAAACTTTTGCAAACTCTGTTCCAGATTCGCGATCCTGACCTGATCTCGTGGTGGAACTGGCTGGAAACCGAACTCGGAAAGGATAACCCCCAATGAATAAACCTTTTGTTGTGCTCGCAAAATGGCTCATCGGTGTGCCCGCGCTTTTGGTGCTGGCCTGTCTGCTTTTTACCGCACAAGGCAAGCATTCTCAAGCGCGTCACCCCTATAGCCTTACCCTAACGAAAACGGCTCCTCCTGCCACCATCGCCGACGATGGCATCGAAACCCACGGAGGAGGGGGAGGCAATAAGGGCAGCGGCCACTGGCACGCCTAATGCTTTGAATGTTGGTTGACTTGGCATAAAGAAAGGGTGGAGATTTTGTGTCTCCTCCCTTAAGGCTGTTTGTTGCTGAAATATCTTAGGAAAGCGCCCGGTCTAATAGTTCAATGGGATGACATACTTTTATGGCCAGTTTTGCATCGGCAACACCTTGCTCTATCCATGCCAAACACCCCGGATTGCCGGTTGCCACATAGTCGGCGCCCGTAGCCCGAATGTTCTCGATTTTCCGATCCAGTAGCCTCTTCGCCATCTCCGGCTGGGTGATGTTATACACACCGGCACTGCCACAACAGGTATCCGCCTCCTCTAACTCCACCAGTTTCAGCTCCGGAATGGTTTGCAACAGAGCGCGCGGCTGGCTACGGATGCGTTGGGCATGAGCCAAATGGCAGGCATCGTGATAGGTCACCGTGAGAGGTAAAGGGTTCGGCCGGGCCGAAAGCCCTATCTCCATCAGCCACTCGCTAACGTCGCGTACCTTCTCGGCGAAACGATGCGCACGCTCTGCATAATCCGGATCGTCGTGCAGCAACTCCGCATACTCTTTCAACGTGGAACCGCACCCGGCCGAATTAACCACAAAAGCATCCATCTCTTCTAAAAACGGCGACAAAGCGTCAAGGAAGGCGCGCGCATAACGTCGAGCCTCCTCCAAAAGCCCCACATGCAGATGCAACGCCCCACAGCAGCCCAACCGCGAGGGCGCCAGCACCTCGCACCCGTTTTTTCGCAAAACCCGTACCGTCGCCGCGTTGATGTCGGCAAACAACACCTGCATAACGCAACCGGTGAGCATGCCGACCGTATATCTCTTCTCCCCAAAAGCCGGACTTCTCTCGGGGAGAGGCGCGGTCTTCCCGTGGCTCTGCGGCAGCCGCACCGGCGTATCGGTGGTGCCGGACAACAACTTCGCAGCGAAACCGGGGAGTCGGCCCTGCTGCGCACTTGGCAACAGACGCCCCGCCTTCAAGGAGAGCGCCAACCTTTTGGGGTTCGCCAACAGGTCTACAAGCTGCTTGCGCGCTATGCCCTGCAAAAGCGGACGCTTGTGCTTGGCCTCTATTTCGGCACGTGCCATCTCCAGAATCGCCCCATACTCCACGCCAGAGGGACAAGCGGTTTCGCAGGCACGACAGCCTAAACAGGTGTCGAAGGCCTCTACAACCTCTTCATTCAAGGGGATAACGCCCTCATGCCAGGAACGTACCAGATAGATGCGCCCTCGCGGACTGAGAGTCTCACGACCGGTTAAACGAAAGGTGGGGCAGGCATCTAAACAAAAACCGCAACGAATGCATTTGAGAGTCTTCTCTTCCACACGATCCATATCTCATACCGCCATTTTTTCTGAACAGCCCGTCGTGCGTTGCACTGCAGGCACTTCGGGTCGCTCGGCAATACATAATATCGTTAAACCGAAGGGAAGCGAGAAGCGACAGGCCCATCGGTTCTCCAACTCCAAAAGGGCGATGAGCGCCCGATTCACGAAGCCGGGCACCATTGGCATCGCCGCCTGAGGGGGGTCGTGCGGGGGACGTTTGGCCAGCAGGCGCCGTTGTAAGGCCACCACAGGATAGAGCAGCGTCATGATATGCGTTATCTTTTGGATGCGAAAGCCAACCCGATTCACCCGGTCCTCCAGCTCATGCCGCAGGTAACGCCGGAAATGCATAAGGGCGAGATCATGCTCGCCCCATAGATGCGGGTAGGCAGGCACGGTGGCAATAAGCCGTCCCCCCGGTTTCAACACGCGAAACAGCTCACACAGCGCCGCTTGGTCATCCGGCAAATGCTCAAGCACGTCCATACAAACGGCCAGGTCAAACGAGGCCGTGGCAAACGGCAAGCGCATGGCATCGGCCCGCAAAAGGTGTTGGAGACCGCGTCGGCGCGAGTACTCCAGCGCCAAAGCGGAAAAATCGGTGGAAACCACCCGCCCCCACTTGGTGAGCCTTCGCGAAATCGCTCCCGTTCCACACCCTACATCCAAAATAATCGGCGCGCCTTCTCCGGCGGCATGGCCTCCATAAAACTGTGCGAGGAGCCGTTCAAGTAACGCCTGACGCCCAACAAACCACCAGTAGGCCTCTTCCAGGCGATACATCCGCTCATACTCTGCCGTTTTCATTGTAAAGGCAACTCTAGAGAGGGAGCCGTTGCTCCCCGATAACGGGTGGTACGGATGCGCCAAACGGCGCGCACCATCCGCAGCCCGTCCCGCAGCAGATGAACCTTCGATCCCTCCTGATGCGCCCAACGCACAGGCACTTCAGCAACCTGAAACTCGAAAACGCGGATCGCCAAATAGAGCACCTCAACATCGAAGGCAAAATGGTCAATACGACAACGGCTAAAAATGGTGTGAGCCGCAGAACGTGAGAAAAGCTTAAACCCACACTGCGTATCATGAATGCCGGGCACGGTAAGCAGACGCACAAGACGGTTGAAGGTCTTTCCGGCAGTCTCCCTCAGCCACGATTGGCGCTTAACCAACTCGGAGCCGAGCACATCGCGCGACCCGATGGCCACATCGAAGCCGCCATCGAGCTTGGCGTGTAGCTTTTCCACCTCTTCAATGGGGGTAGCCAGGTCGGCATCGGTAAAGAGCAGACGTTCGCCCTTAGCGCGTAGCATGCCGTAACGAACGGCATAGCCTTTCCCCCGATTTGGCGCATAGGCAAGGAGCTGCACCTGAGGCCGACAGGCCGCAATGTGGCGCACAAGCTCTTCTGTGCCGTCGGTGCTGCCATCGCTCACGACGAGAATCTCATAGGAGTAGGGCTGGGAATCGAAGTAGGCCAGCATGCGCTTGAGGGAGGGGCCTAACCGTTTCTCCTCATTAAAGGCCGGCACAACCACACTAAGATAGGGGGAGACAGCATCGGATGAGGCCGTCGCCTCCGTCTGGGGTTCGTGGCTCAAACAGTTCACCTCCAAAGAAACCGTCCGTGTGAAACTCAGTTCCTCCCGGACTTCCTATATTATATACCCCGCTCCCTGCAAAATCTATTCCCTGAGCTAACGGGGATAGGGCATCCCCAGCGATAAAAGAGCTAGCCTGTGTGGCTAGCTCTTTAAGTTCAAACTAACAGCCTATACTATCTTTTTGGCGTAATCTCCACCATAGCCGCTCTATGGGCAGGGACAAGCACTTTAACATACACGTGCTGTTTATCGCCCGGCACAGGAACCTCTGCGGCTTGCAAGGGGGTTCGCTTGCCTTTATAGCTCACAATGGCAGAAACCGCCTCATCATCCCCTAGGCGGGGCAACTCCAAATACATCGGCAAGTCTTGTAGAGTGTAGTTCATCAACATGCCGGTTGGGTCTTTAGAGTCTGCCTTCACGATTTGCGCGAAAAGACGCCAAGGTTGCATCACGGTGATATGGATTTCTTTTCCGTCCACCTCGCAGAGAAGGTAGTGTTGGAACCCACCATCATCAACCGGGGCGTCGCTCGGCGCCCCTGCACCGCCGGAAACGATGTAGTGGATTCCATCGTGTACCGAGGTGTAGTAGAGGTGTTCATGGCCGGAGAAAACGTATTTGACCCCATACTGCACAAACAGTCTATGGAGCGCATCGCGATTAGCCGAGTCGGCAAAGCCCTCATCTGCGTTTTTGGGAAAGAGCGGATAGTGCGTAAACACGACGATAAGCCCTGCGTTTTTGTTGGCCTCCAGGTCTTGCTGTAGCCACTGCATCTGCTCCGCCCCTACTCCGCCCTTCATCCCAAAATCGGCCGTGTTGAGCGCGATGAAGTGAACCCCTCCATAGTCGAAAGAGCCGTACAGACGCCCCATCCGTTGCTCATAGAGTTTGGCCATCTCCGGACGGTCATGTATCTCGTGGTTCCCCGGAGCATTGTAGATGGGAACCTCGGCCAAAGCGGCTGCCTTCAGAAATGCTTCGTACTCCCGCTCGGCCTCTGGGATGGTATCGTCCGTGCCGTAGATGGTGTCGCCTGTCCATAACACGAAGTTGGGTCGCAGTAGGGCAACCTCCGTAAATATCTGCTGCGCCGTTGGTGGCATAGGCACACCGCGCCCTACAGACCTATTATCTCCACCTAGCACGAAAGTGAAGTGCCCTTCCTGCTGCGGTGAAATCGTGAAACGCGCAGCCGGGGTAGGTAAAGGCAAAAGCGGGCGCGAGCTTTCCGCCAGGCCTGCAACAGGTAAAAGCAGAATCCAAAGCAACAGTACTCTGCAACTTATTCGCATAGATGTGTTCCCTTGCTTTTGTGCTTTAACATCCTGTGTTCCAGGGTGCCTGCGGTGGATACCACTGATCGCCCCAGAGAAAGTTGCTAGGGTTCAATGTTTGCTCGAAGCGAAGGAACTTTGCGTGGCCGTCGTAGAAAAGGTAGTTTGCCCCGCCATTGTGTCTGTCCCATCTCACCCGCGTGATCTCCACCTTATCCTTGGGGCCGTTCAAACCGGCAAGCGCCTCCTGTAAAGTAACGTAATGGTACCCATTTCCCAATGGCTGCTCGTAGTTACAAATCTGTCCACCGTTCTTCGCACCGCCGAACCCGCTCGTCCCCTTCCATTGGCCGATCACATAACCGTTGTTCTCCTTATCTCGACGCTCCGTTAGCACAATGAGAGAGGCAGGATAGTTGTAAGCCGATTCGGGAACGGGAAGCCAGTCGTGCGCAGGGATAACGTTGTAGTTGTTAATGTACGAGAACTTCGGCACCTGGGCGTCGCAGTTCAAACCCGGTGTTTGCCCTGCCAAACAAGGCGTCTTGGGAGTCACAGGGTTTGGGTCGGAAGGACAGACGAATATTTGAACGTTTTTAACGTAGGGCTGGAGAATAAACGACCAGTGAATCTTCAAAACTGGCGATTCATAAGTCGTCTGCATGAGCGTGTTATCATAGTCTTGCGAATACATGGCGAATGCCAATCCAAGCTGTTTCTGGTTAGATAAGCACGAGATGGCTCTGGCCTTCTCGCGTGCTTGGGCGAAAACCGGAAAGAGAATAGCTGCCAAAATCGCTATTATTGCAATAACGACAAGCAGCTCAATGAGGGTAAAACCGCGTTTCATTCGTGTGAATCTCCTTTTGATATCGTAACATGTAGTACAAAAACCCTTGGTTTCTGCCGTACGGAAAGAGATTACTTCCCAAAATATTAACGAGGTGTTAATAGAAGATTAAATTTTGATTAAGACGCTCCCAGCCGCCGTGTAAAAACTCATGTAACTTCTACCCAAACCATGCAGGAGGATGGCTATAAGACAGAGAAATAGTAGGGCGTGTACTATCCCCTATCTTTAGAAACAGGAGTTGGCTATGGCAACGATCAAACAATCGCTGGCGTGGTGGGGTTTTGCGCACTCCTTAGAGCCGGATAAGCTTATTGCGGAGGCAAAGCGAATAGGCTACGCCGGAGTGGAGATGTGCCCCCAAGAGCTTTGGCCGAAGGTGGTGGATGCGGGGCTGCGTATCGTGACCATGGGAGGGCATAAATCCCTCACCGATGGCCTTAATCGCCGCGAGAATCACGACCGCATCGAGAAAGAGATCCATCAGAACCTGGAGATCGCCCTGAAATGGAATATTCCCTGCCTCATCGTCTTTAGCGGCAACCGAGGCGGCATCTCCGATGAAGAGGGGCTGACAAACACGGTTGACGGGCTACGCCGAGTGGCAAAAGCGGCCGAACAGGCCGGGGTTACCCTGGTCTTAGAGCTGCTGAACTCCAGAGTGGACCACCCCGACTATCAGTGCGATCACACGGCCTGGGGGGTCGAGGTATGCCGCCGTGTTGGCTCGCCACGAGTGAAACTGCTCTACGACATCTACCATATGCAGATCATGGAGGGCGACATCATTCGCACCATCAAAAACCATATCGAGCATATCGGCCATTTCCACACGGCAGGAAATCCAGGCCGACACGAAATAGACGACTCGCAAGAACTGTACTATCCTGCTATCATGCGTGCCATCGCCGAAACCAACTACGAAGGCTATGTGGGGCAGGAGTTCACGCCCACACGCGATGCCGTCGCCTCACTCGAACAGGCCTACCGCATCTGCAACGTTTAACCGGCTCGCCTTCCCACTTTGTCAAGGGAAAGCGAATGGAGAAACCGTGTTGGGGCGAACAGGGTGTTCGCCCCATTCTCGCCCAACGCGGAAGCCCTTCCTTAGGCTCGATGGAACCTTTCTAAATGAAGCGAAGTATTATCATGTAGATTTAGTGTACTATGCGCAATTCTACATACAACACGATACGGGGTGCAACCCTGCGGGAATCTGTACCGTAATCCTAAACGGGTCACCCCCGACGAGTCCGCAACAACGCTTAGGCCAGCTACAAAATCATGACGTTCATCGAACCGAGTGCAGACCTATGACACGCTACCGATTTGGCTTCCTTCCGAACGAGCTTATCTTCATCCGCGTGGACGCCGAATTCCCTTTCGGCCCCGATGGCGTCTTGCAGGCGCGCCCCCTGCGCCCTGCCATTGACATGTACGAGAGGGA
>NZ_DATGKU010000236.1:0-6635 GCF_035294505.1 Chthonomonas sp.
CGTGGCCTTCATCCGTGGGTTTGCTCGTCGCACAGTGCGTGAAATCGGCAACTTTTGGGTAGATACCACACGGGCAACCCTCTACATTCTCTTGCCGCTCACCTTCATTTTGGCGCTGCTGCTGGTGTGGCAAGGGGTTCCCCAGAACTTCTCTCCCTATACCAAAGTGACCACGTTAGAGGGGACGGCACAGCTTATTCCACAAGGGCCGGTGGCCTCTCAGGAGGCGATTAAGGAGTTAGGTACCAACGGCGGCGGCTTCTTTAATGCCAACTCGGCACATCCCTACGAAAACCCAACTCCACTTACCAATCTTTTGGAGATGCTGGCCATCTTCTTGATCCCTGCCGCGCTTACCTACACCTTCGGCAAAATGGTGGGCAATACCCGCCAGGGGTGGGCGCTCTTTGCTGCCATGAGCGTTATGTTCCTCATAGGGGTCTTCGTCTGCTATCAACAAGAACAAAGAGGCATTCCGCTGCTTCAAAGGGCACCTTTTAGGCTTGAGCTTAAGCCATCGCCACTTCAGCCGGGTGGGAACATGGAGGGCAAAGAGATGCGATTCGGCATTGCGGCCAGCGCTCTTTTTGCGACGGTCACAACCGATACATCCTGTGGGGCCGTAAACGCCATGCACGACTCTTTTACCCCTCTGGGGGGGTTGGTTCCCCTCGTGAACATGATGACCGGCGAGGTGATCTTTGGAGGAGTGGGTTCGGGGTTGGCCGGTATGCTCATTATCGCCATTATCGCGGTATTCATCGCCGGGCTGATGGTGGGGCGCACACCTGAATATCTCGGTAAAAAGATCGAAAAGTATGAGGTGACCATGGCGGTGCTGGTGATGCTTATCCACGCCGCCTCGGTGCTCGCTTTTACCGCCATCGCTTCCGACTTGCCTCTCTCCTCCCATAACCCTTTGAACCGAGTTAACGGGAGCACAACCTATCTCGGCGCCACCTACAACAACGTGAACAATACCGGTCCTCACGGCTTCTCCGAAATCCTCTATGCGTTCACCTCCACCACCGACAACAACGGTTCGGCCTTCGCGGGCCTTACCGCCAACACTCCCATCTACAACCTGCTGCTGGGGCTGGCCATGTGGGTAGGGCGCTTCTTCATGCTCATTCCCGCCATCGCCATTGCAGGAAGTTTGGCGCGCAAGAAGCTGGTTCCGGCCACTGCCGGCACCTTCCCCACCGATTCGAGCACCTTCGTGTTTCTGCTCGTTGGCACCACCATCATCATTGGGGCACTCACCTTCTTCCCCGCGTTGGCCCTCGGCCCCTTTGCCGAGCAGTTTCAAATGCTCAGTGGGAAACTCTTCTAAAAGGAGCAAACGATGCGAATCATACAAAATGACCGTAAGAATCCTGCTTCAGATAGAGCGTCGCGTTCTGGAAAGCAAACCCTCTCTCTATTTGAGCCTACCCTCGTAAAAAATGCCGTGCGCGATGCCTTTCGAAAGCTCCATCCGCGCTTGGTTGCCCGTAATCCCGTGATGTTTGTGGTATGGGTAGGCAGCCTGCTCACCTCCTATCTCTGGATAAAGCAGCTGATCACTCATACGGGTCAACCGCTTTTTACGGGTCAGGTGGCGCTTTGGCTCTGGTTCACCGTTCTCTTTGCAAACTTTGCCGAGGCGATGGCCGAAGGGCGAGGGAAGGCGCAGGCAGAAAGCCTTCGTAAAACCAAAACAGATACCTTGGCACGCAAGCTGGTTAATGGGAAAGAGGAGCGAGTGCCGGCCACCCAGCTGCGCAAGGGCGATGTGGTGGTGTGTGAGGCAGGCGATATCATCCCCGGCGATGGGGAAGTTATCGAGGGGATTGCCAGCGTGGATGAATCGGTGATCACGGGCGAATCGGCCCCCGTCATTCGCGAGGCCGGTGGAGATCGAAGCGCGGTAACGGGCGGAACGAAAGTGCTGTCCGACCGCATCGTCATCCGCATTACCGCCAACCCCGGAGAGACCTTCATAGACCGTATGATCGCCCTAGTAGAGGGGGCCCAACGCCAGAAAACCCCTAACGAGATCGCCCTCTCTATTCTGTTGTCGGGCCTTACTATCATCTTTCTATTGGTTTGTGTTACGCTGCCCCCCTTCGCCGATTTTGCCGTGCGCGTTACACAGTCCGGCCAATCGCCCTCCGTTACCGTGCTGGTGGCCCTGCTTGTCTGCCTCATCCCAACCACTATTGGTGGGCTGCTCTCCGCCATCGGGATCGCCGGCATGGATCGAGTTATGCAGCACAACGTGCTGGCCAAGTCGGGCAAGGCGGTGGAGGCCGCCGGAGATATTGACACCATTTTGCTGGATAAAACGGGCACCATCACCCTCGGTAACCGCCAGGCGGTGGAGTTTATTCCGCTTCCCAATGTAAAGATGGAGGATTTGGTAGATGCCGCTCAGCTCTCCAGTTTGGCCGACGAAACCCCGGAGGGACGCAGCATTGTGGTGCTCGCCAAAGAGAAGTACGGCCTTCGAGGGAGAGAGTTGGCTGCCCACCATGCCGAGTTCGTTCCCTTCTCGGCTCAAACGCGCATGAGCGGCATCAATATGGACGATCAACAGATTCGGAAGGGAGCTGCGGAGGCCATTAAGCGCCATGTGCTCTCTTTAGACGGTGAGATTCCCTGTGAACTCGACCCCATCGTAACCAATATCTCACAAAAAGGCGGTACCCCGCTGGTCGTCGCGAAAAACGAGCGTATTCTCGGCGTGATCTACCTAAAAGATGTTGTGAAAGGGGGCATTCGGGAGCGTTTCGAGCAGTTGCGCTCTATGGGCATCCGCACCGTTATGATCACCGGCGATAACCCGTTAACGGCTAAGACGATCGCGGAAGAGGCCGGGGTAGACGACTTCCTTGCCGAGGCCACCCCCGAAATGAAGCTGGCGCTGATTCGCCAAGAGCAGGCGGCGGGAAAACTGGTGGCCATGACCGGAGATGGCACCAACGATGCGCCGGCACTGGCTCAGGCCGATGTGGGCTTAGCGATGAACAGCGGCACCCAAGCGGCCAAAGAGGCGGGCAACATGGTAGACCTCGATAGCAACCCCACGAAACTCATCGAGGTGGTGGAGATCGGAAAACAACTGCTCATGACGCGAGGGGCGCTTACCACATTTAGCATCGCCAACGATGTGGCCAAGTATTTCGCCATCCTGCCGGCGATATTTGCCCCTATCTACCCCGCCCTCAACGCACTCAATATCATGAAGCTAACCAACCCCGAATCGGCCATCTTGGCAGCGGTCATTTTCAATGCGCTCATCATCATAGCGCTGATCCCGCTAGCCCTGAAAGGAATCGCCTATCGGCCGTTGGGGGCAGCAGCCATCCTGAGAAGAAATCTGCTGATCTATGGGTTAGGCGGTATCATCGCTCCTTTCCCAGGAATCTGGCTGCTAGATCGCCTCTTGGTCTTGCTACATCTCGCTTAAATCAACGAAGGAGAACGATACTATGAGAAGTCAACTGCGCCCTGCCATCGTTAGCGTTCTGACTTGGACGATCCTTTTGGGGCTGGTGTTCCCCGGCATCGTCACCCTTGTCGCCAACATCCTCTTTCCGTTTCAAGCGCACGGAAGTCTCATTGTACGCAACGGCAAAGTGGTTGGCTCGGAGCTGATCGGGCAAAACTTCGCGCTTCCTATCTACTTTCACCCACGTCCTTCGGCGGCAGGCAACGGCTACGACCCCACCAGTTCTGGAGGAACCAATCTAGCGCCTACGACGGATAAACTGATCAATGGCGTGCATCATGGCGCGAAGGCCACCGACAACTTCGACGGAATAAAAGACCTGGCTACAGCCTATCGTCAAGAGAACAACCTATCGAGCACAACACCGCTACCTACCGATGCCGTTACCCGTTCCGGCAGCGGACTCGACCCAGACATCAGCGTTGAAAACGCTCTCCTGCAGGCCGCTCGCGTGGCCAAAGCACGAGGCGTGGAGGTTGGCCGTGTCCTGCAGCTTATTCACGACTATACGCAACCTCGGCAGTTCGGCCTTCTCGGCGAGCCACGCGTAAACGTTCTACGCCTGAACCTTGCGCTTGACCGGCTCTATCCCATCACAAAGAGGCAATAGAGGCAAAATGTACAACGTGCGCACCCAGTTTCTCATCGGCTATCTCATCCTCATCTTTGTTTTGATGGGGGTGATCGTGGGAGGGATTCTGCAGGTGCGCCATCTAGGCACCTCTGTAGACCGCATCTTGAAGAACAACTATATTAGCGTGGTGGCTGCCGAAAACATGAAAGAGTTTCTGGAGCGCCAGGATAGCGCAGCTACCTTCTACCTAGCCGGACAGGTGGAGAAGGCGCGAAAGCAGTATCAGTTCTTTAGACCGCTTTTTGCCCAAGCGGCGGATGTCGAGGCCCATAACATTACAGAGCCGGGCGAACAACAGCTTTCCGACGACATCCAGCGCCAATTCGCCAGGTATCAGAAAGCGATAGAACGGTTGCTGTATGCAAGCCCTCCCATGTCGTCCAAGCAGGCGCGTGCCTACTATTTTCATGTGCTCGAACCGGCTTTTTTGCGGCTCAAGCAGCGGGCTCAAGACGTGCTCGATCTAAACCAAGAGGCCATTGTGAAGGCGGATAAACGCGCAAGAACCGAGGCGCGACGTGCTTTTTGGATGGGCATTACGGCCTCGGTGCTTGCTCTGGGATTGGCGCTTTTCTTCTCCTACAAAATGGTCAATTCCGCCCTCTCTCCTCTGCGTTCGTTGGTACGCCAAGCCGAAGAGATAGGAGCGGGGCATTTTAATCAGCGCATTGAGGTGCACCGCACCGATGAGATCGGTGCGCTTGCGCGTGCCTTCAACCAGATGGCCGAGAGGCTTCAAGAGGCGCGTCGTGTTGAAGAGGAGCGCTATCAACGTGCAGAACGCATGTCGGAAGCGGCGTTGGAAAGCCTTTACGACCCGGTGATAGTGGCCGATGCAGAGGGGAAGTTGGTGCATGTAAACCGCGCTGCCGAGGGGCTTTTTGGCCCGGAGGCAAGCCTTGTTGGGAAACCGATTGATGAGGCCATTCGGGATAAGAACATCGTCGCTGCGCTGCACAAGGCTATTCATCAACAAAGCGCCTCGGTGGCCGAGGATGAGGCCGGCATGGTTGACCTAGAGTATGCCGGCATTCCACGCACCTATCGCTTGCGCACCACCCCGATGAAGTCGGCGGAGGGAACGCTGCTCGGCGCCGTGGCCGTTTTGGAAGACATTACCCACCTGCGCCAACTCGACCGGCTTAAAACCGAATTCATCGGCATCGCCTCGCATGAGTTGCGCACGCCGGTGACCTCGTTGCAACTCTCAGTAGACCTCCTTCAAGAGGGCACTCTCGGCCCGCTAACCCCAGAACAGCAGGAGGTTATCCGATGCCAGAAGGAAGACCTACAGCGCTTAGACCGCATGATGCGCGATCTCCTCGACATCACACGTCTTGAAACGGGCGCAACCCCGCCTCGATTCGAGATCGTATCGCCTAAGCAGCTTGTTCAAAACGCCATTGAGGCCATAGAGCCTCAGGCAAAAGCGAAGAATCTCCACCTGCACGTCGAAGTATCTCCCTTGTTGCCCCAGCTTCGAGCCGACCCGGCCCAGATCAATCGCGTGCTGCTCAACCTGCTCAACAACGCCGTCCGCTTCACCGCAGAGGGAGGGCAAATTCATGTAAAGGCCTATGCGGAGGATGGGAAGGTCTTCTTTTCGGTGAAGGATACGGGTATCGGCATTCCACCCGAGTACCTTCCACGCATCTTCGAACGGTTTGTGCAGGTACCGGGGGTGGCGCGTAGTGGGGCAGGTTTAGGGCTTTCTATTGCACAGACCATCGTGAAAGCCCATGGAGGCCAAATAACCGTGGAGAGCACGCCTGGAAAAGGCAGCACTTTTACCTTCTATCTACCCGTTAAGGAGCTTTGAAAATGGCGCGCATTCTTGTTATTGATGATGAACCCAATATCTGCCGTATGCTTCAACTTACGTTACGAGCAGCTGGCCATGAGGTTGAAGTGGCCTACGATGGCCTGGAAGGCATCGCTAAGTTCGGAAATGGAGAGGCGTGGGACCTCGTTTTGTTAGACCAAAGAATGCCGGATGTGGAGGGCCTATACGTTCTAAAAGAGCTGAAGGAGCGCAATCCAGATGCAAAGATCATCATGATCACCGCTTTCGGAACGATAGACCTCGCCGTTTCCGCCATGAAACTGGGAGCTACCGACTTTTTGAGGAAGCCTTTTACGGCAAAAACCCTTCGCGGCGCTGTAGATGCGGCTCTGAATAGAGAGGCGACGGGTACTACAGAGCCGCATGAGCTGACCTACGGATTTACTACGGTCAACGGCTACCACATCGAGTTTCAACCGGATACCGCTCTCTACACCGGAGGGAAGTTTGAACAGACGTTCACCGTCACCAGCCCATCGGGAGAGAAAAGCCGGTGTAAGGTGATTCTCTTGCCGCATATCATCGAGCTTGTAAAAGCTTATGCCGATAGAGAGCAGTTTGCAGGCGGAAGTCGTTTTTGGCAAGCCCTGTGCGAAGAGGCTTTGGCCAACTATCTCTGGCAACACGCCGAACTCCCTCCTAATGGGGTGTTACAGGTAGATGAG
>NZ_DATGKU010000237.1:0-3437 GCF_035294505.1 Chthonomonas sp.
TCTCCTGCCGGATTGCGTAGGCCCAGAGGTAGAAGCGCACGTAAGCGCCATGCAACCTGGAGATGTGGTACTGCTAGAAAATGTCCGCTTCCATCCAGAAGAAGAGGCCAACGACCCCGAATTCGCCAAGCAACTGGCGAGCCTGGCCGATCTCTACGTCAACGACGCCTTTGGCACCGCTCACCGCGCTCACGCCTCTACGGCAGGGGTAGCGCAGTACCTGCCGGCAGTGGCCGGTTTTCTTATGGAAAAAGAGCTGGACTATCTCGGCAACGCTCTGACGCATCCCAAGCGCCCCTTCGTGGCCATTTTGGGCGGGGCGAAGGTGAAGGATAAGATCGGCGTGATCCGCTCCCTACTCGACAAGGTGGATACGCTGATCATCGGGGGAGGAATGGCCTACACCTTCCTCAAAGCCAAGGGGCTGGAGGTCGGGCGATCCCTGCTTGACGAACAGAACCTGACCTTCTGCCAAGAGGTGTTGCAGAAAGCCGGCTCGAAACTGCTTCTGCCGGTGGATGTGGTTGTAACCAACGCCAACCCCTTTGAAGTTGGAGAGGAGGCCTGTCAAACGCAGGTTGTGGATGTGGAGCATATCCCTTCGGACTGGGAGGGTGCGGACATAGGTACGAAGACCATCGCGTCCTTCTCGAAAGCGGTACAGGGCGCCGGCACCGTGTTTTGGAACGGCCCGATGGGCATTTTTGAGTTCGCGAAGTTCGCCGAAGGCACGCGCGCCGTGGCCAAAGCGCTTGCCGATTCCGGAGCCATCACCATCATCGGCGGAGGCGACTCGGCAGCGGCCGTGCAGCAGCTCGGCTTCGCCGACAAGATGACCCACATCTCCACCGGAGGCGGCGCATCTCTAGAGTTCCTTGAAGGCCGCCCACTCCCCGGCGTGGTGGTTCTGCAGGATAAATAAGCAGAGGTTCCCCCCAATCCCTCATCCCTCCCCCTATCAGGGAGAGGGGCACTTTGTGGTGAGCGTCCTCGCGGACGGCGCCTTTGCGGCCTGTTTTTATTCTCTTCAGCGTCTCTTTCTCTGGCCGCTGAGTTGCTGTCTGCTTCTACAGCCCCCACCCCCCCGCCCCTCCCCCAACTTGGGAGAGGGGAGACCAATAAGTTCACTAGGGGTTTCCTTGGATAACCTTCTCTTCGGAAACTCAACTCAACCGCCCCCTTTCTCCCTGTTAGTGGGAAAGGATGGGATAGGGGGCGAACAAGATAGACTTGCTTCTGGAGATTGGCTCTAGAACCGTGAGATTGGCAGTCTCTACGGCCTCACCTCTACCCCTCAAGGCCGGTAAGGATTGAAATTCAAGATTTCTCGCCTGCGGCTCGAAATGACAGTTGTTTATCTCGTCTTCGGCTCGGAATAACAGTCGTATCGCCGGTTCTTCAAGCCCCCACCCCCACTCCCCTCCCCCTATCAGGGAGAGGGGAGACCAACAAGCCCATTGGCAGTTTTCTATGATAACCTTCCCTTCGGGAACTCAACACAACCGCTCCCTTTCTTCAATAAGTAAGACACCATAAACGCCTCAGCGGCCAGAACCGTTTCCTTCAAAGCCCATCTCTCTGGCCGCTGCGTTGCTGTCTGCAAGACGAAAGGAGGGGATAGGGGGCGAACAAGGCAGGCTTGCTCTGCAGCATAGCTCTGGAACCGATTAGCAAACCAGTGCGCGCCGCTCTCTAGGTGGTTGTCAAGACAAAAAAATCCCTCTGCTCCGGCCGAAGAAGAGGGAAAGTTTATTGGAGGGCCTCGCCCCCTGAAGAGTGGCAGAGGCTTCAAGCGGATTCTACAAAGCTATCGTGAAATTATCGTGAAATCGCGAACAGGCATATTGCGCTAAACGATGTCGCCGTTCCGCGCTTCGATCACCAAGGTTACCGGCCCGTCGTTCACCAACTCCACCTCCATATGGGCGCCGAACTCTCCCCATGCAACGGGGATGTTCTGGGCGGCCAAGGCCTCTCCAAAAAGCCGATACAGCGACTCGGCCTGTCCAGGCGGGGCCGCCTCGGAAAAGCTCGGGCGCCGCCCCTTCCGACAGTCCCCACAGAGGGTAAAGTTGGAAACAACCAGCACACTGCCCCCAGCATCGGTTAAAGTGAGGTTCATTTTGCCATCGGCATCTTCCATAACGCGCAACCCGCCGATCTTCTCCGCCAACACACGAGCTTCCCGCTCGGTATCCGCGCTATGAACGCCCAAAAGCACGAGAAACCCACGTCCCATGCGGGCCACCTCCCGCGCCCCCTGAACCCCATCCACAACGCGCACACAGGCCTTCGATACCCTCTGAACAACAGCCCGCATGGTTGCCTACAGAGATAGGTTGCTGCTATGGCCGGGAAACAGCTTCGCGGTGGGATCGATCTGCGTCTTGGCATGGCAGACGGCCGTGCATATCTCTCCCACACCGGTCGCGATCAGCTTGATCTTGCCCTCGTAGGTGGATATATCTCCTGCGGCGTACACCCCACGCATGATGTTGCCGTTCCTGTCCTCGGCCTGCATCAGCCGGTTCACAGGAATGCTGTTGCCTTCGAGACGCACGCCCCACTCCTTAATGGGGCCTAGATCGGCGGAGAAACCGATGTTAAGGAGAACGGCATCCACCTCCAGCACCTTTTCCTCCTTGGTGCGGTTGTCGAAGATGACGGCGCGCTCCACGCAGCCGTTCCCCTCCACACGCCCCAGTTCATGCCAGAGATAGGTTTTTACCCGAGAGCGGTTCATCAACCAGTCGAGGCTCTCTTCATGGCAGCGAAACTTATCGCGACGGTGAATCAGCGTGATGCTTTCGGCGATCGGCTCTAAGTTCATCGCCCAGTCAAGTGCCGAATCCCCTCCGCCTACAATGAGAATGCGCTTGCCGGCAAACTGAGCTTTGTTGCGCACGAAGTAGAACACACCACGCCCTTCAAACTCGGCCACGCCGGGCGCATCGAGCTTTTTAGGGGAGAAGGCACCGGCCCCTGTGGCGATGATGAGCGTGCGGGTGTAGTGGACGGCTTTCTGCGTGGTAACCACGATGGTGCCGTCGGGCGCATGCTCCATCTTCAGCGCCATCTCGGAGAGGCAGACGGTGGGGTTGAAGCGCAGCCCCTGCTCTATCATGTCGAGCGCCAAATCGCGCGCCAGCACCTTAGGGAAGCCCGGCATATCGTAAACGTACTTTTCGGGGTAAAGCGCCATAAGCTGTCCCCCCAACTCCGGGAGGCTGTCAATGATCTTGGTGCGCATCTGGCGCATACCCGCATAAAAAGCCCCAAACAGCCCCACGGGGCCTCCACCGATGATGGTTACATCGTAAAGGTCTCTCTCTACCGCGTCCTCTTGCGGTGCGATTTTAGGCTCACTCACTGCGGTCAATTTCTACAATTTCTCCTTTAGGTATCCCTCGCACGAAGTCGGTTGCTTCTAATTGCAT
>NZ_DATGKU010000238.1:0-6690 GCF_035294505.1 Chthonomonas sp.
CAGCACCACCTTGCCGGGTATTCCCAATGTGCCTTTTAGCCATGTCTCGGTGGATAATCAGGGGCGGGCAAACGGCCTTACCTATGTGTTTACCAACGAGCTGGATATTCCCAGCATCTTCGGCAGCGGGGTTGGGCTTTCTGTAGGGAACGGAACCAAACTGGGCTTTGTGGTTACGCCCACCCCCAGCCTGCAGCTCAGTGGTGGGGCTTTGGCCGCCATTCTGCCCTTCCGCGACAGCAGCGGCAATGCCCCCAAACTGCAGTTACAGGCCGCGATAAGCTTGGCGGAAAACGGGGAGATCGCCATAGATGCACAAAACGCTTCTCTAACGTCAGACACGATGAGTGGTGGACTGAAACTGCCAGGCTGTGTGGTGAAGGCGTCGCCCATGAACCTGCACTATCATCACTTTCCTGCGGGGAAACCGGATGAGTTTACACTGACCATTCCTTCGGCGACTATCGCCGTGAATCTGCCCGATCTCCTCTCGCAGGACGAAGCCCCGCTGGCTCTCGACGCGCAAAACCTCTCCATAGACCAAGACGGGCTGGTAAGCTTTAACGCTTCGCTCAATAACGCCAACCTACAGATTCCTTTAGCGCAGCCGATGGGGTTTATGCTCACCGTGAAGTCGGCTCAGTTCAGCATGAAGAACAGCCAGCCGCAAACGGTAAGCCTTACCTGCGATATCACCTTGCCACCAAGTTTGACTTCGACCAACGGCGGATCGGGCACCATCCCAGGCGTCACCCTTTCCTATAATTTCGCCAACGCGATGCGCCCCGCCGATGAGGCGGTGGCCTCGGGCAAGCACATCGGCAGCCCCGACTGCGGTATCGGTGGAGACAATCTCTTTACTTCTTTCACGTTGCCTAATGAGATTTCGCTCACATGGAACGGCCTAGGGATCAAGTTACCTGCAAATAGCACGGTGATAGTGGATTTCTCTTCTACAAAAGGCGACCCCCAAGAGAAAGACCCGGCCACCGGGCAGCCTTTACCTGCCAGTTGGCGCGGCATCTTTATCCAACAAGCCACCCTCACTCTGCCCAGCTCCTTTCAAAACAACGGCCAATCCGTCCAAATTGATGTGCACAATTTCTACATAGACCAGAACGGCGTGAGCGGTGCCGTAAGTGTTCAAAATTTGAGTGTGAATAAAGTGGACGGAGCGGATATTACCCTACAAGACCTTAGCCTCGATATAGGCCGTAACCGGATTCAAGATTGCCGCTTCGATGGCAGTCTGACCCTCACGCAGACAGGGGGACAGCTCCAGTTATCCGGCTCCTTCTCAAGCACAGGCGACATCAGTTTGGCCGTTGAGGCCGATCAGACTGTCACCTCAAACGTCTTTCCCTGTTCCATCCATATCTCGCAAGCCAAAGCGGAAAAGCAGCCGGATAATACGTGGGGTTTTACGGTCACAGGCCAATTACAGTTCGACTCCTCTAAAGCCGGCAAGCTGAGCGGCACCACTCTCGATCTCACCGATCTCGAAATTGACAGCGACGGCAAATTCAAGTTGGGCGGAGCCTGGCTCAATTTAAACAATCCCTACGACCTCGCCCTAGGGCCTGCAGAACTCGAAATACGTCAGGTGGGATTTGGAGAGGAGAACCAGAAGCAGTGGATAGGTGTTACCGGCAACGTAAAGCTCTCCGGCGATCTGCCCATTTCCGTTCAGGGGAACTTCGACGGTATCAAGTTTTACCAGGACAAAACCATCTCTTACGGCTCCATCGCGGTAGATTGCGAAATCAAACACCTTGTCCATGTGGCAGGGGAGATAAGTTTTCACAACAAAGGCGAGCAAGATCAGAATAATAAAACGGCCTATACCTACCCGGAGGACTGTCTTGACGGCAAAGTCTCGCTCACGCTCGAATGCCTCGGCGGAGGGACAGGCATAGACGCCGAATTTTTGGTGGCTAACCACGCTTGGTTCGTCGGGGCCGGTGTAAAGTTGCCCGCACCAATACCTCTTGGGTCATCCGGGTTAGCTATTGGGGGCTTTAGCGGGGCGATTGGTCACAATGTGAAACAAGACCCCACCACCCCCCAAGATAAACAGCACGGAAATCCCTACGTGGACTATAATCTTGTGCCTGACGATCAAGCCATTGCCAGTGGACAATCGAGTTGGCTTTTCTCTGCTGGCGTCCGTCTGGAAACGGTGGATCAGAACACCTTCTGGGGAGATTTCACCCTGACGGTAACCACCAATCCTTTAACGATAGACCTCCATGGCAACGGCTACCTGCTCGATGCCGTTGATGCCCAGATACCGGCCGATCCGTCAACTCATAGTAGGGTAGTTACCGGGGATATCTATATCAATCCATCACAGGCGACTTTCCAGGCCTCTTTGGGGGCGGACATCTACCTTCCGGATCGCCAAAGCAAGATCATCCATGCCAGTGGGCAGATCGTGCTTCACATTGATCCGCACACGCAATACCTACATATCGGAGGGCCTATTCATGCCGACGTGCCTAACCACCAGCTACAAATAGACAATCCCATTGAGATTGATGCCCTTGGCATCGCCTCGGTACAAGGAGCAGCCGATATAGACTTCGTTAATGGGAACCCATCTTGCGCAGCAGCGTTGCTCTGGCAAGCGGGGTTCCATTCAAGCGGCAGTGTGGATTTCGGCATTACGCTCTCCTACGATGTTAGCGCCAGTGCCTATGCGGAGGCCTACCTGAGCATAGCCTATCAGAATGGGCTGAGTTTTGGTGGGTTCGTGGCCGTGGGCGCCAGCGCTTCGGTGACACTTTCCGCCGATTTCGGCATTTTTGGAAGCGCCAGTGTGGGGCTATCTGCTTACTTCAACGGCTTTCTTGGGGTGCAGTACCAAACCAGTCCCAGTCAGCGTCAGCTAACCGCTTCGGGAGATGTGAATGCGGGTGTCAGCGTTCACCTGCCTGTGGTGGGCACCGTTTCCGGAAACCTAGACGTGGGCTACAGCATGACAATCTAGTCACACGACAATGAGTCTTACACACGAAGAGGAGGAATAAACCGATGAGAAAATCTTTTTACATCTTTTCGATACTGGCCTTTATGGTGGCGGCCGGTTGGCATGCACAGGCGGATACCGTGTCGCTTATGGCGGCCACCGCCAACCCCAATACGAAACCGGAAGTCCGCTTGAGGTGGGTTGTCACGGACGGTTGGCTCGCTCCGGGAGGCTACAACCTGTATCGCATTGTGAATGGGCAACGAACCAAAGTCAACACACAGCCCATTCAAATGAAGCCAAATGCCATCAAGCCCCAAATGCTCCAGATACTGAGCCGCCGAGTTCAGCTTCCGAATGGGCAGCTGCCGCAGCAGGGCTTTTTCCAAAAAGCGCTGGCGCGCGATACCTCCCACATAAGCCGGGATGCTTTTACAGCTTATGGCACCCTCTTAAAGCAGCAGAGCGCTCTCACGGCTCCTCAGATGTGGCAAAGCCGCGTGCAGAAAACCCCTGCGGTCGTCGTGCCCCAAGCGCTGCTAACCTATCGCACGCGCATGCTTAGAATGCCTAACAGGCAACTGAACCCACAACCTCTGCCGCCGGGGCAAAAGCTGCCCCCTGATACGGAAACCGTGCTGCGACGCCAACATCTCTTTCTTACCGGTCTCACCAACCCGCAGGTGGCCGACGCCATAGGAATGGCTTACACCGACCCGAACGTGCAAAACGGGCAGCAGATCACCTATGCGTTGCGCGCGATTGGGGATAACGGCCAAGAAAGCCCCAACGATGTCGCTACCGTTACCATTACGGTGGGCAAAGACCCTCAGCCTCCGGCCCCTGAGGTAGAAAAGCCCATCCAGACGGGAGTCTATTCTGTGGCGCTACACTGGTCTGACCCCCCTGAAGATGTTATGAAGGCTTTGGTGACGGCGACCTACAGTGTGTTTCGCATAGATAAGGCGCACCCCCAAGGGGTTCAGTTGAACAAGCTGCCCATCATGGTGAGTTATCAGAACGACCCTAACAACCAACAGCGGGTGTCCTCCCTTATCACCTTTAGCGACGAGGATGCGCCCATTGAGCCGCTTAGCTATAGAGTTGTTCTGGTGGATTCATTTGGCCGAGAAAGCCAACCCACCACGGTGCAGATCGCCATGGAGGATTGGCGCACGCCCCCACCGGTTACCAACGCCCAAGCGAATCTAAGCGCCGACGGGAAGAGCATTGACGTGATATGGAACAAGTCGGCGGATAATGCGGCCGTTTATCGCATTTTCCGCATAGATACCGAACAACCTAACGCGGCACCCCAACTGCTGACGCCTCAGCCCATCAACGGCATACCCTATGTTCCGGCCGACTCGGATATTTCCGCCGCGCATATCCTCGTGCTGGTTGCCAGCAATGGAAAGCTCGTGGGCAAGACCGTGAAGGAGCCTATGGCCAAAGTTCTGCGCGCCGGTGTGCCTTTAGCACAAGGGCAGAATCGTTTTCTGATGTCTGCTCGCACAAGTTGGAAGGAATTGGCATCGAGAGGAGTGGACATCGCTCCGCTACAACAGGCAGCCCAAGACACCGTCCTTGTTTTTACCGATACCACCATTGCTCCAGACCACTACTATCGTTATCTCATCACTGCCGATTACAAGGCAAACCTGCGCGATTCGACCCCGGCGGCAACCAATGTGGTTGCCGTACCTTTAAAGGACGTACCGCCCGGCCCGGCTAACCTGAAGGCGTCTTTCACGAAAACCGCCCAGACGGCCGAGATGCAGTTGCGTTCTCAATATCTCTGTGACCCCAAAGCTATTGGTCTTGAGCCACCGAACTTTCGTATCCTGCACCCTGGCAACACGGGAACGAAGCAGCTACCGCAGACCCTTATGCAGCTTAGTGCTGTGAAGGTTGCAAGACCAGGAGGACCGGTTTCAATAATTAATCTTAACGACTTCTCTGACGCCATCCCTGCCGATATCGGTGGAAACGTTACGCTCTCTTGGGCACCCGTCAATACGACCAAAGGCATGCGCTACCGTATCTATCGCGCCAGCCTCACCGGATATTTTCGACCCAACGTACAGGAGGCAGCTCCGGCCGGCCCGCCCCCTCCACCCGGCTCTCAAACTATCACCTTTAAAGGTGGCATCGTCCCGCTGCAACACCCGTTGCCCCTTGCGACACAACTGGCGTCGAAGCCGTTCCGCTATGTCCGCACAAATAGCAACATTGTGGGCGCCAACGGAGTCATCCTCGCTAAGTATGTACGTATACTCCAGACGCCCATAGAATGGAAACTGCTGGGCGAGACAGACCAGACGCAGTATACCGACCCCATGCCGCGAAGCCGCGCAACCTACTATCTCTATCGGGTAGTGGCCGTGACGCGATGGGACATTGCAAGCACGCAACCTTCTGAACTGCGTTTCCGTGTGCCCTCCACGCTGCCTCCTACCACCCCTATCCTTCAAAAAGTGGTGGCCAACGAAGAGGGCAACGTCGTCCTGTCTGTGGTGCCTAACCCACCCAACGAAGAGGTTGCGAAGTTCTTGGTCTATCGCCAGGAGGTTCCACCAACTATAAATATACCTACCGCTGCTGGCGAGTTGACCTCTATTCTTCACAATGCAGGGCTTGTGGCCCAAGCCGGTAACCCCGTGCCGCCTCGTCCCCCTGTAGGCCAAATCGCCCCCGCAAAACCCTTCATTACCACCAAGCCTTTCATTACGGCCACACCGGCAGCCGCTGCTACAACCACATCGGCGGCGACCCACATTCAAAACTTGAACGTAAGGCTTCAGCAGGTTCATGCTTCGGCCGCTTTTGCCGGCAGAAACCTTATTGCCAACGATCAGACGGCTCAACTCGCCTTCGCCGCCTCCAGCCGGTTTGGGGTAAGGCAACAGCAGTCACCTGCCCTTGCGCTCAGCAGCATCCTTACTGGGCAGCAATTGATTAAAGCGCCAGACCCGGCTGTTCTTAAGTTGCTTGACCTCAAAAACTACACCGAGATCGGCGAGGTAGACGTGCCCCAAGGCACCACAGACCCTGTCGCCTTTGTAGACAGCACCGCCAAGCCGGAGGTCACTTATGAATACTGCGTGGTTGCCGTAGATCAAGACGATAATCACTCTATTCCCTCTAATCCTCTTGATGGATCGGCTTTCAAGGTCAAGGCAGACCCGCCTCAAAACGTATCGGTGAGCTATGATGCCACCCTACGTGCAGCCAAACTCAGTTGGGCGGCGCCTGCCACCGGGGCAGGCGGCTATGTGGTATTTCGTGCAATACAGCCGACCGGTGGGGGGCAACCTAACTACATACAACTTGCCGTATTGCCCGGCAATGGAGGAAACCCTCCTACCAACTTCACCGATTACAATGTCCGCTCCGGCCCTACCTATCTTTACATCGTACGGGCTATAGACCAAAGCGGAAATATCTCGGCACCTCCTCAACAGCCCATTAGCTTTAAGGTGCCGTAGTTTCATCCGATTTTGACACACCCTCAAGAAGGGGGTGTGTCAAAAAAAGGACGCTAGATGGGCCGTCCGAAGTGGTACGGTCTGGCGTCTCTCATGGATAGGGATGCGCGAAGACCTAGAGAATGCAATGCGTTTACGCTCGAATCGAAACCTATGAAAGGAGAAAGCTATGCGCTTTCAAACAGTTTGCCGTCGTGCGACTCTCACAGGTCTCGCGACTGTTACAGGTGCCTT
>NZ_DATGKU010000239.1:0-9431 GCF_035294505.1 Chthonomonas sp.
GTGCAGGTTGGAGATGCACACACTCTGGCGTGCCTTCTCCCGTGCCGGGGCAAACACCACCCACAAGATGCCCGCCAACAACGCGATTATCCCTAACACCACTAATAACTCCACTAACGTGAAACCCCGCCTGCGCATCCCACAAACCTCCACGATTTCCTCTCTATCTATTTGATCGATCCACCCACGCAAAAGCGAACAAACCAGACCCTAATCCCCGCAACCTCCCTCATAAACCACCAGCACTCGACTCTTTGTGAGGTACCCCCGTCGCACTCAGCAAATTCCCCTTCAAATCCCAATACTCATCCATCCCCTCCATCCCCCTTATCCCTACCTGCAAGGCTAAGGAGGCATACGATTTGCCCGTCATGTTGCATGACATCTCTAATAATTGAGGTAAATCGAAATACCATCGTCCATTGGGACGCTCTAAAACGGCTACCCCCATATGTTGCTTCACCTTGTAATGGGGATGCTTCCAGGTGACTAGCCACTGGGCTATGCCTTGAGGCACCGGCCCGAAAGGCTCACAGGTTGGGTCTTGAGGAAACCCATGCTCCCATAGTGTCTGCTGCAAAATGAAGCGGGCGTTTTGGGGAGTGATGTGCAGATATTTGCAGGCGTCTTGGTTGCTAATGGCATACAGGTCGTTGATGTCTCCGATTTCGATGTCGTGTAGGGCACGATGGAGCACATAGTCGGGGCTTTTGGTGTACTGCCAGTAACGGTAGAGCAGGAAGAGAAGCACAATCGAGAGCAGAGTGGCAAAGCCCGCTTGAAAGCGTTGTTTGGTGGAGAGAGGTCGAGCCAGCTTGGTGATTTTGAGGAAGAGGGTGCGTTCATGGAGTTTCATTCTCTTTTCCTCCCAAGAGGTAAAAGGGAGAGGAAGGAGAGGAGCTGCTTTTCTCCCTCCTCTCGGTAAGTGGCTTTTAGGCTTGGGGATGGTAAAGTCTCAAGGCCGCGGTAGAGCTACTGCCTGAATTAGGTAAGCAGACACCCGCGCTTCCACAGATATAGTCTGCTTTTGTGAAAATTAAGACTTGTCCGTTCCCCGATCCGCTGCAGTTGATGCCGCTGGAACTGGAACTGATAGTGGGAAGGCACTGCCACTTAAAGCAGACGAATTGACAGCAGCCTACAGGGTTACCTGCGCTGTTGATGAGCGTCGCACAGCAGCTAAATGAATTAAATGTAGAAACAGCACACTGTGAGTTGCAGCTAGGCAGAACGTTAATGCAGAGTGTTGAAGCCGCAACCGCCCATTCCTGGATGGCCTGCAGTCCCATCAGAAACCAGCCGGTTCCCAACAAAGCCCGTGCAGCGGTTCGTCGCGTGAGCTTGGGCTTGGGCAGGGGTTGACGGGCTGAAAAGCCAAAGGCAAACTCCTCCCACTTGGCGTAGACTTTCCGATAGAGTTCGGAAACGATACGGCGAACCTTCTGTTTCATACTAAGATAACCTCCTAAGTATTGGGTTTGTATAAGAAGATAAGGGCTGAATCGCTAGTCATGTCCTATCACCAAGTGCTTATATCATCAGACCATACAGGTACCTCAAGCGTTTGTACTTGGTTGTTGAGGCGCAGCACAATCTCTCGTTTTGTTGCCCAGTAGGGTTCTTGATGAATTTGCACGATGCTTTTGAAATCGTTGTGTTCCTCGCAGAAAGTAGTGATGAGGCGATCTCCCTCTTTGGCTACCCGTGTGCTAAACCACATGCTTTTCGGCATAGAGGGATCATCTGGAAGGATGAAAGGCCACCAATAGCTGGAACCGAATTGTTTTCGTTGCTGGGGCGAAACATTGGGGTCGAGCCAGAAGTCGGGGCAGAACAAAATGCGACGGTCTTTAACATAGGCTGTGTCGAAAGTATAGGAGCCACTGCTGCCCATCGGCAGTCCGAGTTGGGAGGCGGTTATGGGCACGCCTTGCATGGCCTCTTGCCCATCGTAATCCGAACGGTAGAGCGATAAGGCCACCCCAATCTGGTGCAGGTTGGAGATGCACACACTCTGGCGTGCCTTCTCCCGTGCTGGGGCAAACACCACCCACAAGATGCCTGCCAATAACGCGATTATCCCTAACACCACTAATAACTCCACTAACGTGAAACCCCGCCTGCGCATCTTACTCCTCACTTCCCTAAAACAGCCCGAAATGTAGCATCTCCGAACGGGTCGTACTGCGGCCCGGGAGAACGGTCTATCCACACCAGGCGCCAGTTGCTATCGAAGAGATAGCACCGTCCAGGCCATAAGGCCTTAAGTTGCTTCACCAAATCCCCCTGGATATCGCACACTATCGGCACCTGTAAATCCTGTCCCTTCACAAAAGTCTGCGCCACCAAGGGTGGGGCGGTGGTAAAAAGAACCAGGCCAATGTCGTGGGCTTTTGCCTCGGCTTGCCACGCTTTTAAGTTCACATTCAGACACGAGGCGCAGTTGCCCACATAGCCAAGCAACGTATAGCGAACTCGCTTGGGAGCTACGCGCCGCACCACCGTGCCGATGCCCGTCGGCAGCAACAGCGTGCCGAGCTTGGGGTCGTTCTTCATCGCCGATAGGTAAGGGTTCTGTGACGAGCTTACCACAGGAGAGGAGCGGAAGGGCAATGCGCTTCGCAAACGATACAGGGTCACCTTGTCCTGCGGAAGCAGCCACAGAAAAACGATTCCTTCGGTGCCGAAGAGCAGCAGCAAGAGGGTACGGTATCTGCTTCGTGAATTCCTCACCGGTGTGGCGCCCACCTCTGCCTCGCCTCCCTTCGAGGCCACAGAGGCGTTGCCCTCAACGACCGATGTGGTTGCTGAAAGCGACTGCTTTTGGAACATCGCGTTACTCTCCATGCCGTTCTCTTGAGGGCTTTTCCTCTAAGAGGGAAAGGCATTTTTTTGCTTCCAGTTATTTGATCGATTCACAAACGCAAAAGCGCACATCGAGTGCCGACTTTGCGTAAACCCCCTCTCTGTTTTGTGGCCTGGTCGTCTAAGCTCCCCCCCCCCCGTGCACGGCGGCAGGCGGCCAAATACTCTATGGCCTCCTCTTCTGTCAGCCCGTTGGCTTCGGCAACCGCGCGCAGATGGGCGATGGCGCGATTATAGGCCATACGCACGGCGCCAGCGCTGCGCCCCTGCTGTTGGGCGATGGCAACAAAACTCTGCTGCTCGACGGCATGGGCTACGATGAGCGCGCGTTCCTTTTCGCAAAGGCAGGCCAGACAGACCTTGAGGCGGTTGTGAAGCTCTTGTTGCAGAAGAAGGTCATCGGGATTGAGCGTCTTAAGGTTGCATATGGCCGCTTGCTTAAGATGCTCCAAACACTTTTGCCCGGCCATGTGGTGACGGAGATAGTCCACAGCAAAGTGATGGGCATAGCGGTTGGGGCGCGCACGAATGGAAGCCCGCTCTTGGGGAGGTCTTTCGAGCAGGTACACCACAAACTGTTGGCCGCAATCTTCTACATCCTCTGCTGACAGGCGAAAGCGGCGGGCATACTTTTGGATGAGCTTGGAAAGCTTTTGTAGCTCTTCTTCACCGAACGCATCCATAGACAACTCGCTTTCTGAAAAAGCAAAGCGAACGAACCACGAAGAGAAGCGATGCGTGTTAAACGCTATCAGATACAAATAAAGACGACGCCAGAGCGGTTTGGGTATCGGTGAATTCTTGCTATCGTTGTTCAAGATTTTTGTAGAAAAAGCGGCAAGAGAGAAAGGCAAAAGCTCAACCGATTCAGCATAGTGACTATTCGAGGAGGATAACCGCCGGCATGAGCGGGGCGCGACGTATAGCGAGCTGTGAGGGGCACGTGGCTCTGGTCGAATGAGGCCCTCGTTGAGATGCCTTACAGCCTTCAGGCTAAACACAAGCAACGGCATCATCTGCCGGATGAGAACGCACAAAGCCTCTGAGTGCCGAGGAGGAGGGAGCCGCCCCTTATGCGTCCTAACGGCGAATGGAGGGGGATGTCTGGCCGTGCGCCGTTCTCACGGCCTCGATCTCCTCGAAGGTGCAGAGCAGAAGGTCGCCGGGGAGGGTATGTTTGAGGGCGGCCATGGCCATGCCCATCTCTAAACCGAGCGGGAGATTTTGCTGAAGATAGCCGAAAATAACTCCGGCATCGAAGGCATCGCCGGCGCCCACTCGGTCTACCACATGGGCAATGGGGTAGGGGGCGGCGAAATGCTCTCCGGAAGGGCTAAAGGCATAGGCGCCCTCGCCTCCACAGGTCACCACCACGTTCTCGATGCCGTAGCGAGTGTGAAGAGCGCGCGCCATTTGCGCTTTCTCCTCTGCCATTGCAAACAGCAGTTGTGCTTCCTCATGAGGTACAATAAGCAGGTCAACTTGAGGAAGCAACGGCTCGATGGCAGCGCGTGCGGCCTCGACCGACCAAAGACGGGCGCGGTAGTTTGTGTCGAAACAGACCCGCGTGCCCACCTTTTTGGCGACCTCGATGGCGTAACGAACGGCGGCGGCACATCGGGAGCTAAGGGCCGGGGTGATGCCGGTAACGTGCAGGAGGCGTGACCGGGCGATGCGCTCCGCGTCCACATCCTCCGGCCCTAGGCCGCTAGCAGCGGAAAAGGCCCTATCGTAGTAAACCTCGGTGGCGCGGGGCGGCACGCCAAAATCCAGGAAATAGAGGCCTGCGCGGGCCTTAGGGTCTGTATCCCAAATAACGCCGGAAGTATCTACACCCCAACGGCGAATCTCGTTCTCAATGCGGCGCCCTAGGGGCGTGTTGGGGAGGCGTGACCACCAACAGGCTCGTAGGCCAAGGCGACAGAGGGCCACGGCCACGTTCGATTCGGCTCCGCCGATTCGCACCTCTAACGATGTGGCCTCTTCAAGCCGTGCATAGTGCGGCGGGCTAAGCCGCAGCATCGTCTCCCCGAATGTAATAACATCCCACCTTACTTCGGCACACATATTGTAAACTCTTCCTCTTTTGAAATTAGGTGCATATTTAGCATACCTGGGAACAAAAGCGAACCTGCTTGCAATCTAAAGGAGAAGTGGGGTACAATGAAAAACCGGTGTGGTAAAAGGCGAATGAGAAATTTTCATCTTTGTGCTTAACCGGTTAAGTTAACCGCTAACAGGCCGTTCGCGTATGAATAAACGAGCTTCAGCCCAATTTGAGACATCAGTCCAGAATGCACCGGCGAAAGTCCCATTCACGCTCCTGTTCCTGGCTGTTTTTCGAGGTAATTTGAATGACCATCTCAGTGTGTGAAGACAAAGAACAGTTGGCACAGCGTGCCGCCGACCTCTTTCTCCAAATAGCCCATCGCTCCATCGAGGAACGCGGGCGCTTTGTGGCCGCCCTCTCCGGCGGCTCGACCCCAGAAAGAACCTACGCCCTGCTGGCGCAGCCGGAGCGCGCTGCCCAGTTGGATTGGAATAAAGTCTACCTCTTTTTTGGAGACGAGCGCTTTGTGCCCCATGATGACCCGCGCAGCAACTACCACATGGTGAAACAGGCCATGCTCGATGCCCTGCCGCTGCCTGCCGGGCACGTTTTGGCGGTGCGCACCGATCTGCCCACTCCAGAAGCCGCTGCCGAGCACTACGAACAGATGCTGCTGGCTTTCTTTGCCCTGCCCAACCGCAAGACGCTACCTCGTTTTGACCTGGTGTTTCTAGGCCTTGGCGACGATTGCCATACGGCCTCTCTCTTTCCCGGCGCCACCGCCCTCGCGGAGAGGGAGCGCCTGGTGGTGGCCACACCCCCCGGCACACTGCCGCCTCCCGTTGACCGCATTACCTTCACCTTCCCACTCATTAATGCGGCGAGGCAGGTGGTGTTTTTGGTGGCCGGTGGCAATAAGGCAAAAACATTGCACAGCGTGCTGGTAGAACGACCGCCCATCTGGCTTTGCCCTGCCGTGGGCATTCGCCCCGCCGATGGGGAGCTGCTTTGGCTGGTGGATAGGGAGGCTGCCGGCCTCTTGCCGCCCGAACGGCTCAACCCCTAGGTCTGTAAAGCGGCTTGATCCTTGTTGATGGCTTTTCTTTCGACCGGCGCCTCTCCTTGCGGTACAATAATCTTTAGCGTCGGGATGCCGTTTTAAGCACCCTTAGCCTCGTTTTGATGGTGGGTAGGAAAGCCTAACACAAAGAACAGGCAAACCGCTTAGCGGTGTCTGTCATCGTTGAGAGGAGAGCGCATGAAAGCCCAAATACTCGGAATGCGTCCTGGAGAACCTTGTGTGTTGGATGAGGAAGGGCGACGGGTTGGATTGATCTTACGCATCGTGCCGGAGACCCCCGAAGAGGTCGCCGAGCTGAAACGGTTTTGTCGTCTCACCGAGGCGTTCACGTTTGTGATTGACGAGGAGTATCGGCTCAATCAAAGCCAATGCACGCCGGTGTACGGTGAGCGCAGCTTCGCACTGGTCTCCACGCACGGGTTGGAAGAGCTTGTTTAACCCTTTTAGACCCTCTCAAAGGCGAGGGAGAGCCGCATAAAATAGACGAAGGAGTAAGAATGCGTAGAGGAGTGATCGCCGGCAACTGGAAGATGCACTGCACCCTGGAGGAGACGCGCCGCCTGTTAGAAGAGTTAGTGCACCGTCTGGAAAGTCAGCCGCCTTGTGAGGTGGTCGTCTGCCCACCGTTCACCGCTTTAAGCACGGCGGCCGCCTTGTTGCGCAATACCCCCGTTAAGCTCGGCGCTCAAGACCTGTTTTGGAAGGAGAAGGGGGCCTATACCGGCCAGATCGCCCCAGGTATGCTCGTGGACGTGGGGTGCGAGTATGTCATTGTAGGCCATTCCGAGCGCCGTGGGCGCTTCGGAGTGCCGGAGCCGGATTTCGATGCAACCATTCTTGCCTATTTTGGCGAAAGCGATGCCACCGTGAACAGAAAACTACGGGCGGCTCTTACAGCCGGCCTCACGCCCATCTGCTGTGTGGGCGAGACGTTGGCCGAACGCCAAGCCGGCCAAACCGATGCCGTGATAAGAACCCAAACGCGCGCGGCTTTGGAGGGAATCGACAAGGCGGAGGTGCCGCGCATCGTTTTCGCCTATGAACCGGTTTGGGCGATCGGCACAGGTGAGGTGTGCGCCGCCGCTGAGGCCAACCGCGTGTGTGGGCTTATTCGCGCCGCCGTGGGCGAGGTGGCCGGAGCCGACGCCGCAGCCGCCGTGCGCGTGCAGTATGGCGGTAGCGTGAAACCGGAGAACGCCGCCGACCTTCTCGCGCAGCCGGAGATAGATGGCGCCCTGGTGGGAGGGGCCAGCTTAAAAGCGGCGGATTTCTTGGCCATCCTTCACGCCTACCCTGCGTCTTAGCTTGCTCGCAGTAGAAGCCTGTTGGCTGAGCGGCACTCCGCTTGTCCCAACGGCTAATCCCCGTGCATCCATAGCAAACGTTTGGTAGCAGGAGAAAACGGTTCCTTTATAAAATATTAGCAGCGCAAAACTTTCGTGTAGGAGCATCATGCCGATGAAGGTTCACAAAGCTCTCTTGCTGCTACCTCTTGCCTTAGCCCTCTCCCCTCCCTTACCATCGCTTGCCGCGCACGGGGCGCGCGCCGAATCGCCTTTTGGAGAACGGCAGAAAATCCTCTTCGATGCCGATTGGCGTTTCTTCCGCGAGCCAACACCGCATTTAGAGCAAACCGTTCCTATTACCGATTGGGTCTACCTTCCTATAGCGGAAGGGGCCGGCGACGCGCAGGTGCTCGCCGATCCCCATCTGAATACCTCGACGGGCGGCTGGAAGCCGGTAAAAACCGGCACCGATGTGTTTGAGGGGAGGGTGGGCTTTGCCTGGTTTCGCACCACGCTGCCCTCCATCGCACCGCCGCCTAAAGGTTACTCGCTCTACCTTCTCTTTGAAAACGTGGATGATAATGGTACGGTGTACCTAAACGGCAAAAAGCTATACTATCATGCAGGCTATGGAGAGCCTTTTGTCGTTCCGCTGGCCGAGACATGGCGCCCAAACGGCCCGAATCTGCTGGCCGTGCAGGTAGATAACGCCGGAGGCGGCCCGGGCGGCATTTTGGGCGATGTGCTTTTGGGCTATGCCAAAGGCGTCGAGATAGGCAGCGGGGCCGAGCAGCCCGATTTTAACGATAGCACCTGGCGCATCGTGCATTTGCCCCACGACTATGTGATCGAGGGGCGCTTCGACCCGAAGGCGAGCGTCTCTCACGGTTTTCTGCCCACGCCGCCGGCATGGTATCGCAAAACCTTCTATCTGCCGGCATCGGATAGAGGCAAAAGCCTTTGGCTCTATTTCGAGGGCATCTTTCGAGATAGCGATGTCTGGCTGAACGGCAAATTTCTCGGAAACCATCCTAGTGGCTACACAAGCTTCTTCTACAATATCTCTAAAGCCGCCAACTTTGGCGGCAAAAACGTGCTGGCCGTGCATGTAGACCCCGGCAACTACGAGGGATGGTGGTATGAGGGGGGCGGAATCTACCGACATGTATGGCTCATCGTTGCAAATCCTGTGCATATTGCGCAGTGGACGACCTTTGTGAACCCGCAGGTGGTTGGGGACGATGTGGAGCACCCCGCCATGGCGCAGGTGAATGTGCACACCACCGTGGAGAACGACACCGATGCCGAGGTCGCGTGCCGCCTGCGGTTTCGTGTGCTCGATGCGCAAAACCGCCTCGTTGCCCAAACGGAGAGCACGGCGAGCGTTCCTCCGAACGGCACACAAAAAGTGGCCGCTCTGCTGCCTCTCCATGCACCGCATCTTTGGTCTCTAGAAAGCCCTTACCTTTATAAGCTGCAGATAAGTGTTTTGCGAGATGGGCGCATCGTGGATGGGAACGAGACCCATTTCGGCGTGCGCACCATTCGGTTTGACCCTAACAAAGGCTTTTTCTTGAACGGTAAGCATGTAGAGATACAGGGCACCTGCAACCATCAAGATTTTGCAGGCGTGGGAATTGGCATGCCCGACTCGTTGCTGGAGTGGCGCATTCGCAAACTGAAAGAGATGGGCTGTAACGCCTATCGCTGCTCTCACAACCCGCCTGCACCGGAACTGCTCGATGCCTGCGACAGACTGGGCATGTTGGTCATGGATGAGAACCGGCACCTTGGTGACGTCTACACACCAAAGACACCACCGAACGCACCCTACTCCGATCTCTCCGACCTCGCCTCCATGGTGCGTCGCGATCGCAACCATCCCTGTATTATTCTCTGGTCGCTCTGCAACGAAGAGGGAATTCAGGGCACGCCGGCGGGAGAGCGCATGGGCGCGGCGATGAAGAAGGTTGTTGAATCGCTTGATCCCACCCGCCCCGTCACTGCAGCGATGAACGGAGGATGGGGATATGGCCTCTCGCATGTGCTGGATGTGCAGGGCATCAACTACTCGTATGGGGTGTACGACTCTTTTCACGAGTCGCATCCCGATTTCCCCATCATCGGCAGCGAGATCGGCAGCGATGTA
>NZ_DATGKU010000240.1:0-25202 GCF_035294505.1 Chthonomonas sp.
AACACGATCTCGCAGATCGCCGCTGCAATGGTCGGGTTTATGTAACGTGGATGTGCTGTCATGCTGACGCCCTTCTTCTTATATCGGCTCTCAAGAGCTGTTGCCACAAGTATACCCGCCGCATCAAAACTGCCAGTACACGATGTTGCTACCCAACCACTGACCGTTATACCAGCTCCATAAACGCCAGTATATCTTCGTGCCGCTTGCTATCCCACCTGGCACAAATAAACGCTGGTACCACGTCAATTGCCCTGCTACCCACGGTGGTGCGAACTCGTTCTGTCCCGAACCTCGCTGGCCTGCCGGCACGTTGATGTGCCCTACATCGCTCCCCACCGCGTGTACCCATGAGTGGAAATCGTTTTGGTTGCTCGGTATACTCCCCACCGCGTATGTAAAGAAAAATCCTCTCAAGCCCGCCGGCGGGCTGCTGAACAGAAACGCAAACTCATACGTCACTCCGCTCACCCCGCCCTGCGTGGTGGACACACTCGTCCGCCCCGCTGTGGCCAAGTCCGTCACCACCCAGCCGCTTTGCGTAGAGGGCGCCCCGCCGGCCAACGCCGAATACACCACGCTCGGTATGCTCTCGTGTCCGTTTATGTCTAGCGTTGTCACATACGCCCATACCTGCTGACCACTGCTGAAGCTCCCAAAGGTGTAAGAGGTCGCACTCGCCGGCGCCGGCGAACTGCCGTTCACCAACGTAAACGGCCCCGTAGGCCCCACCGTCGAATAGTACACCCGAAACCCCAATACCCCCGTCTGCCCCGTGTAGCTTTGCCAGCTTATCGTCATCGTGTAGGGGCTGGTGCTACTGCTGGCCAACTGCGTTATCGTGGGCGGTGGCAAGGCCGAAGGCACATACGGCGCATACTCCGCCAAGCCCCACCAAGCCCCCGACGTAAAGTGCTCCTCTATCGCCTCCAAACTCCACAGCTCTTGCTGACGAACCCCTGCCTGCGTCTTGGGCGATAGCGCCGGCCTTAACGCCGTCCGAAACGCATGGATGCCGCGAATTCTCGTGTCGTAATCGGGCGAAATCTCGCACTCCAGCCGCCACAAACGCCATGCATAGTCACGCAATATCGCAGCACCCATCTTCGTCTGTAAGTCCGGCGTCGTCAGCAACGGGTCGGTAATAATCAGTCGCCTATGCCCAAAGGCCGCCACGCTTGCCGGGTCGTACAGCTGAACCGTCACCCCCAACTGCCCCGCGTTGGCCTGCCCCGTCGTTATCGAAACGGCGTTACGTAGCTCCTTGCCCGTTCCCGTGCGCACCACATGCCGCACGTCCTCGTTCCCATCCGGCGCCGAAATCAGCACCCGGTCCGGCCTCATCTGCCGGTAGGGCGGCTCCCGCACCTGCAACACTCCGTTCCCGTCCGCCTCAAAGAGCCAGCCCACCTCGTGCCATAACTCGTACTGATACCCCAAATGGTTGTTGCCCTGCCCCTGCCAAATCGGCATCACCAAGCCCGTCAACCCCACCCCGCTTTGCCACCCTATCTGCGAGCTGCTCCATACCCCGTCATAAGCCCCCGAAGCCCCCGGCCAATAGCCCGTGCCCGTCAGCAACGCATAGGCGATGTCGGCCACGTCCGCATTCCCAAACGGAGCCGTCAGGCGCGTCTCGTTGTTATCGGCCAAGCGTTTCAGCACATCGGTGGCCGAAAAGCTAAAATGCCCCTCCGCATCGTAGGCCATGTTGTCGCCCAAATAGCCGCAAAAGCGGTTCATCCCCAACCACTGCCCCGCCGTGCCGCCGAAAATGCCCACCTCATCCATCCCGATAGTTTGGTTCTGGTAGGCCGTAATCTGCAGTTGCACATAGCGTGCGTTCTGCTCCACATCGCAGATAAACACTTCCGTCACATTGGGGTCGGTCGCATCGTTGAGGTAGGCGTCATCCCAATCCCCATTCGGCCCCCCTATCGGTCTCGGCAGCACGCTCGCCCAGTTCACGTTATCGTTAGAGAAGGCCACCGTCAAACTCGCCGGCAACGTGCAGCCCGTCAAGCCACCCGTTCCAAACCGCGCCGCCACGTGGTGCACCGTCTGCACCGAACCCAAATCGAAGGTGATCGTCAGCACCTGGTTGGCGTTTAGGGAGAAAGTTACCGCATACTGGTTGGGGTTTGAGGTCGCGTTCCAGGGGGTAAATGTCCCATCGGTTAAGTAAGAAAGCTGCCCTGATGAGGGCGTCACGTTCGCCGTAGGGGTTTTGTTCAAGGCCAAGTCGTTATAACACCACGTTCCCACCCGAAACAGAATTTGGCGCGCTTCGGTCAGCAGCGGTTCAAAGCCATTGGTGCCCTGGTTATAGGGCGAAGTCACATTGGTAGGCGCCAAGAACCCTTGTTGGTCAAGCAGGGTCGCCTCCAAGGTGGCCGGTTCCCGCAGGCGTCGTCTCAGCACAGGGTGGTTATGGGGGGTCATCACCACCGGTGCAGGGCTAATAAACCAGTTCCCATCCCTATAAAACCACAGCTCGGCGGTGGTCATTCCAAAGCGGCTTTGGCGGTGCACCTTCGCGCTCCAGGCGTTCAGTGCCGCCGTCAGCCCCGTAATCTTGGTACCGTTTAGGGTAATAGGGTCGGGATAGGTTATCGGATTTTCTATAGGAACCGGTTGTAGTGGTGGTAGTTTGGCCATTTCAACTTCTCTGCATAAAATTTGGGACGCTGTAGGGGCAGGTTTTTGTAAGGGCGGTAGGGATTGAAATTCAAGATTTCTCGCCTTCGGCTCGAAATGACAGTTGTTGATCTCGTCTTCGGCTCGAAAGGACAGGCGTATCGCCGGCTCTGCGAGCTTCCCACCCCTCCCCCTATCAGGGAGAGGGGAGACCAGTAAGCTTACTCGCGGTTTCCTTTGATAACCTTCCCTTCGGAAACTAGCCTCGACCGCCCCCTTTCTTCAAAGTAAGACCCAATAAACGCCTCAGAGGCCTAATTCACTCCCTTCATCGTCTATCTCTCTGGCCGCTGCATCGCCGTGCGCTAGCACCTCCCGAATCGGGGGAAAGGATGGGATAGGGGGCGAACAAGATAAGCTCATTTTGCGAACTGCCTCTAGAACCGCGAGATTGGCAGTCCTACCCCTACCTCCGCAGAGCTGGTGGGGAATGGAAACTTAAGATTTCTCGCCTTCGGCTCGAAATGACAGTCGTATCATCGGCTCTTCAAGGCCTTCCCCTACAAGCCCCCACCCCCCCGCCCCTCCCCCTATCAGGGAGAGGGGAGACCAATAAGTTTATCGGCTGGTTTCTGTGATAATCTTCCCTTCGGAAACTAACCATAACCGCCCCCTTTCTCCCTATTAGGGGGAAAGGCCGGGATAGGGGGCGAGCAAGATAGGCTTTCTCTGCTAACTTCCTCTAGAACCGTGAGATTGACAACCCCACCCCCCGCCCCTCAAGGCCGACGCCCTTCCCCTCAGTGAGGATTGAAACTAGATCGGTCTCGCCGCGTTGTAGTAGACGTTGGCGTTGGCGGCAGAACCCAAGCTCACACTTTTTTGCATGGTGGCTTGTACTGCCGTCTTCACGCCATCAATATAGAGGTTAATCTGTGGCGCCGGCTGAAAAAACTGCGTCGCTAACCGGTAGGAAGCGGCGGACA
This sequence comes from Chthonomonas sp., assembly GCF_035294505.1. Classification (NCBI taxonomy): domain Bacteria; kingdom Bacillati; phylum Armatimonadota; class Chthonomonadia; order Chthonomonadales; family Chthonomonadaceae; genus Chthonomonas; species Chthonomonas sp. Next base: position 3,624 of record NZ_DATGKU010000240.1, read on the forward strand.
AAGGCCCTAAAGAACCCACAGGCCCCAGTGTATGAAAGTAATGGTAACGATAGGCCAGATAGTCGAACCCGCCGGGGCCGAACTGCTGCGCCAAATTTTGCGATGCAACCGGAGGAAGATGCGAATGGTGGAACAGACCGCCTAAAATATCGAGACCGGCCCCTACCAACGCCCCCACAGGGCCACCCACCTCGTAACCGGCAAGCGCCCCCTGCAAAACCCCGCCTAAAGTGATCCCATGCTGCTCGCCCTGTTGAAAGACGCCGTAGGCCGCAAAAGCCGTTTGCAGCGTGCTGCGAATTTGCAGGCTCGTGTGCGCACCAAGCGCCTGCAGCAAGGGGCGAAGGGAGACGGGAGGCCTATGCGCCAACCGGCTCCTCCTTACCCCTTGCCCGTAATGATACAGGGCCTGTTGCCGCAATCTTCCCTCAAGGTCGCGCTGCTCCCTTAACGCGAACCCCTCCGGAATAAGCAGAGCGGAAGGCTCAGTCTCGTCCCCTATAAGCCGTCTCCATTGCATGTCGCCACTCCTCATAAAAACGATAGACAAAATGGGGAGATTCGCGCTCTAAACGCCGCAATAGAAGGGCGCGCCAGGCCGCCGCTGCCGGCCCTTGCCCTTCCACTACGGCCTTCACTCGCGCCCCCCAATCCTTCGCGGCCGTAAGCCACCACGGCTCCTCCGAATCGATCTCCCATCGCGCCGCCGCCATACCCTCCAGCCCGTAGGCTCTTAACAGGGCGGCGGCGATGTAGGGACCTCCGACTCACGCACCGTGTCCAGCGAGAGATAGCCCTCTATTAAGGCGTTGAGATCGGCATCCTCCAAATCGGCTACCGCCTCGGCGCTCTCATAGCGCCGCCGCTTCGGGTCTTCGGCCACCCGTGCCGACCATGCCAACGCCTCCAACAGAAAGCGGGTCGCAAAAGCCTCTCGATAGGCGCGCTCCCGCCACCGATTGCAACAAGCCGCCACCTGCTCGGCAATGCTTAGGCCGGCTAGGCGCGTCTGTTCCGCCTCCAAACGCTTCCTCAGCCACTCGCCACGCTTTAGCTCCCCCTGCTCTTGCCATGCCTTTACGCGCAGAGCAAAGGCCATTTCCGTCTCCTCCGCTTGGCGTTGCGGGGGAGGCAGGTGAGCACAACCTATTTCAGCCTCTTGTTCAAGAGTCTCCTCATAGGCTTTTAGCAGGTAGGCGCGTCGTTCCTCTTCCGGCATCTGTTCAAACTGGGCTTGCAGAACGAAGGCGCTCGGTTGACCATCTCCCCACGGCAAAAGCTGCTGGGCGGCATAGAGATCGGCTTGAAACCGCGCCTCATAACGCTGAAACGCATTCAGCGGCCGTAAAACCAGGCGCTCTCCGTTTGGCAGAACCACCTCCTGCAGCGTTTTATAGGGGAGAGACATAGGGCAATACCTCCTCTAGAAAATACATGGACACGCATAACCAATCCTTAAGAATTTTCTTGCAAGACCGAAGATAAAAGGGCAGTTTTCATCAAACGTATCGACGCGGAGACTTTCGCCTTCAGGCGACAGAGGAAGCGCCTCCTCCTTTCGCTGTTGATAGTTAGCGAACAATCGAGTATACTAAAGTTGTAAAGACCGAATGCACGAAACGTGCGAAAGCACGCAGATCAAGGCTTCATCGGTCTCAAGGCACCCTCCTAAGGATGGGTTCATGACGGGTCTTCGGACTCGTCGGGCCGCCGTAAACCGGCCGTACTGCTCGGATACCGGTGTTGCTTCGAGAGCACAGCAGTAGCGCCGGAGCAAAGCCGCCGTCTTTAGGCGGAGGTAGTTTACACCTAATGACGATCCTAGATTTCCTAGATTCTAGGGTAGGGGCGGGTTTGAAACCCGCCCCTACAAAACCCGCCTGTACAAAATATGATGGGAGGATGCCTTCATGAATTCGATGGGTGCCCCGGTTCGGCAAGAATCGGTTTCAGCTACAGAAGCCCCTCGTCTGCGGCTTGAGTTTCTCGACGGCCTACGTGGGCTGGCGGCCCTATATGTGGTGGAGCACCATATCGCCCAGTTCGCCCTTTCGCCCCACGCTTCCCCATGGCGCCATGCACAGCGGCTCTACTGGCACATTTTCTGCTATGGACATCAGGCGGTGGTGGTGTTCATCGTTCTTTCCGGCTACGTGCTTATGCTGCCGGTGGCTCGAACCCAAGACGGCCATATGCCCAAAGGGGTATGGGACTACTTCAAACGAAGGGCACGCCGCATCCTCCCACCCTACTACGCTGCCTTGTCTTTTTCTATCATGCTCCTCGCTCTTTATCCATCTCTACAACACCCGGCCTTAGAATCCCCTTGGAGCGTTGCTCTGCCCCCCTTCGTTCCTTTGGGAACCCTTGCTCACATCCTGCTGCTCCATAACCTCACGCCTCACGGCTATAAAATAGACCCGCCTATGTGGAGCGTTGCTTTGGAGTGGCAAATCTACTTCCTGTTTCCCTTCCTGTTTCTCCCCCTGTGGCGCCGTTTCGGGCTTTTCGGCCCCGTGCTTGTGGCTTCCGCCCTCAGCTTAGGCCTCCTGCATCAAGGTTTCCTCCCTCTCTACGCTTGGACGGCTCCGTGGATGCTCGCAGCCTTCACCTTGGGCATGGCCGGGGCCGCCATTAACTTTCGAGAGGCCGACCCTCTCTGCCGCTCCTTGAGAGATAAAATGCCTTGGTACGAGCTGGGCTTCCTCTGTTTCTTGCTTATGCCGATGGTTGATTTTCTTACCGATCATCGTTTCTTTCGCTCGTCACGCGATGGGGATTGGCTGACCAATATCTTAATGGCCTTAGCCGCGATGTGTTTTATCGTCGGAAGCACACGCTTGCTGCAAAAGGAGCACGGTTGGAACCGTCTGCTTCGTTGGCTTGATGCTCCCCCAACCGTGAAGTTAGGGACTTTTTCTTACAGTCTCTACTTGGTGCACTATCCGATTCTGGGGGCGCTTTTTTGGGGTTATTTTGGGCTATCTCATTCTCACAAGGTAGCTTGGCTTGCTGTGTTTTGCAGTGTGCCGTTTATTGTAGGGGTAGCCTATCTTTTCCATCTGATTTTCGAGCGTCCGTTTATGCCGACGCACCTGCGTAAGGGGCAGGCGAAGTCGCTGGAGAAGATGGCAGCCTCCACCGATGCTGCGACACCCTCTCCACATGAACCTGCATTGCATGCCCCTCCTCAAGAGGAGAGCTAGGCGCTTACCCAACCGATGCCGCTAAGTTGTGGTGAGGAACCGCCGCTGCCAGAGCCGCTCACGAGCTGTCCGCCTAAAACGGCTGCATTCACGGTGTTCACCAAGGTCACCTTAGCGGCGTACCCCAAGATGGGGTCACGCAAGGCCACAAAGTCGGCATCTATGGCTAACATCCCCTCGGTTAAAGGGAGAGGAGCTCTCACAAGCCTTAAATTTGGTAGATGAACCTCCATGTGATAGCCAATACCTGTGCTTCCGATGCCAACGCCGCTAACCGCGAAATTTAAGCCCACCTGGCGTGCGGCCAAAGCGGCCTCGGGCAAATCCATCCCCTCATACAGGCAGACAAGCCGACCGGAACAGAGAAACCGATTCACCACAGCCGCTCCTGGGTCGTAGCCGCTTCCGGCCACAAGCAGGCTCTGAATCTCTCTTTCAAAGAGGATGCGGCTGCCTTCCAACAGGTCAACCGCTATCGGGTTGCCGTCCACCTGCAGCCATGCAGAGGCAAATCCGGCCTGGGTTCCATGACCGATCTCGGCGAACACGAAGGGGCCGCCTCCGTTGGCACTCACATCCACAAAGCTCGGTGGCGGCGGCGTGCGTACCACGGTGAGGCTGCCGTTGCCTCCCATAGCCGGAGGCAAAGGCGTGGGAGTGGCCCCAAAAAAGTAGTCTACAATATGCCCATTCCCGTCCGGATAGCGGTTGGGTAGCTGCCGATGGGCTAAAAGGGTTACTTCGGCGGTAAAAAGGCGTGCCAACTGCAGTTCCAACTTCTGCACCAAAACCCCCATCGAAAGCCGCGCCCACGTGCCGTCGCCGATGTCCTCCTCCACGCTAAACGAGGGTATCTGTCGGCCTGGAAGGAACTGATGCTGATAGATGGCCGGGTTGGTGCCGGAAGCTGCCTGCTGGGTGGAGGCGATGTCGCGCCCAAATACTCCTAAAAGAGGATAGAACAGGTTTTCCGGGTCGGCGTAGAAACGAAAGGCTCCCTGATACTTCCTTCCCACCATGGGCGCCCTCAGAATCTGTATATCGCCCTCAATTTCCGTGCTGAGGTTCAACTCAGGCTCGCCGGCAAACCCGCCCCCCGGCTCCACGATCATATAACGCAAGGGGTTCGTCCCTGCAATGCCCACCGTGGCCGGGTTGGTGCTGGAAAGGGGCGGTTGACAAAACTGGTTCTCGATGGCCAATCCCACTGCACTGGTAATACCTGTGTATGCCAAAGGTTTCTCTCCTTATCTCACGTGTCTTGGCAGGGACTCGGTTGTGATGACGAGGCGCCCCACCGCAGAGCGCAGCGCGGCTTTATGCCGTTATGCCGTCCATACGTAGAGGAAGCGACACGGAAGCAGAACGCCCGCACTCGCCGTAACCGCGTTCGCCATCCCCTGCCGATTTAGCCAGGCGTGCGCTTCTCCAATAGCCGTTTGCGACAGGCCGGTTCGCAGCTCATACCAGTAGCCGCTCTCCACCACATGGCTTGCCAAAACAAGGCGCACATTGCTGCAAAGCTGGTCACGCTGTGCCCTGGCTTGCCCCTCCGTGGACGCTTGTGCCACAATGATCAAAGGAACGACAAGGCGCCGGAACTCCACCAGTCCCCCCGCCAGGGCCGAAGCCTCTAACGTGTCCTCGTACTCCAAGGCGCGTAGGCCGATATAGATCGCCGGCCGGTGCCCACCTCCCGATGGTTCATAGCTGCCATCGTAAATGTTCACCCAGCCGTTCTGTGCCGACAGACCCCGATCGGGCCGTGTGGTTCCGGCCCACCCCGGCGCATAGATCGTACCGCCTGCAAAAGTACGCGGATCGACCTGTAACAGGTCTAGCAGATGGCTTACAATGAGTTCGTTCATAGAATGAAATGTGCCAACAGTAACCGCTCCCCTTTGGGATGCGGAGACAACGCGCTTTCCTTTCTTTTGTGTGAAGGAGTGGTATAGCCCACCCCTATGCCTCCCCCGCAGCGGCCTGAATCATTCCCTTCATCGGCTATCTCACCGGCCGCTGCATTGCTGTCTGTAAGACGGAAAGGTCGGGATAGGGGGCGAACGAGGTAGGCTTGCTCTGCGAACTGCCTCTAGAACCGTGAAGCTGGCAGTCTCTGCGGCCCCACCCCACCCCTCAGAACCAGTGGGACTTGAAACTCAAGATTTCTCGCCTTCGGCTCGAAATGACAGTTGTGGTATCGGCTCTTCAAGCCCCACCCCAACCCTCGTGGCCGACGCCATCTCCCCTCCCCCTACAGGGAAGGGGAGACCAACAAGCTTACCTGCGGTTTTCCCTGATAACCTTCCCTTCGGAAACTAACCATAACCGCCCCCTTTCTTCAAAGTAAGACACAATAACGCCACAGCGGCCCACGACACTTCCTTAACCCTCTATCTTCCTGGCCGCTGCATCGCCGTCCGCGAGGACGAAAGGAAGGGATAGGGGGCGAGCAAGATGAGCTTCATTCTGCTAACTGGCTCTAGAACCGCGAGATTGTTAGCCCCCACCTCCTATCCCTCAGAACTGCTGGGAAGTGAAACTTAAGATTTCTCGCCTTCGGCTCGAAATGACAGTTGTGGCGTCGGCTCTTCGAGCCTCCACCCCAACCCTCAAGGCCGATACAGGAGTCCCCAGAAAATCTTGCGATTTTCTGGGGCAGGGCGCCCTTCCCCTTCCCCTACAGGGGGAGGGAGGGCTAGCTTCCCCCCGTGTGCGGGGGGATGAGCGGGGGGCTTCAACAACGGCATTCTCCAGCCCCTGTGGGGGAGGGGAGATAGGCCCTATTCCGACAGAGCGATGCCGAGGACATTGACCACCACCGGCACGCCGGCGAGGTCCGACATGTCCACCCAACGCACCACGATGCGTAACCCGGTAACCCCATTGGCCACCTCGTCGCCTACATGCACCTGTCCCCAAAGGTTTCCGGCCAGCTTCACTTCATAAACGGCCTGTTGCGCCACCAGATCGCCCATCAGCATCTGAAGGCGATTGGGTTCGGCACGCGCCCATAGGCCGTTGCCAACCGCGCTTCCGTTTATCGTTGTGGGGCTGCCCTGAAGTGCCAACAACTGGGCTACAAGTCGCGCCTCGGCCGTTGCGTCCATACCCTACTCCTCATAGTCGGCAGCGTAGTCCTCCGGCGGTGTTCCTACCTGCCATGAATCGGTTAAAAGTCGAATCACGCCGCTTGCCAACGTCTCTAAGGCCCCCTGGCTCTGCGCGTTGCGCGTGGGGCCGCTCACCACAAACGGTTTGTAAGAGACGGCTGCACTTTGATAGAGCTTGTGAATGGGGCCTACGTGTCCCAGCGCTATTAAGGCCTCCTCAAGCCACTGCTGTTCGAGCGGCTTCTGCCCCTCCACTTGCCCATTGGCAAACTGAAAACCGTTCTGTCCCAACTGCACTCGGTCAATCTCCCCTAGGGGAACGCTCTTGGCGCGACAGGCTCTTAGCCTTAAAGCGGTTAAGAGGCCCACAGCGCAGTCAAAACGGTCTTGGTCAAGCCCCACCAATCCGCCGTATCCGCCGGCCATCTGCAACGGCACAAACCGATCCACAAGGCTGGTGACCGTAAAGGAGACCTCCGCATCCAGATCGGCCTCAGGCAAACCGAGGTTCGTTTCATTGAGTCTGCGGCGAATGAGGTCCCCCACGTTGGTGTAGGCCGCAAACAACCGCTGATAGCGGTTCAGCACCTGCCCATCCCCCAAATGGATTTGCCAAACCAGTGCATATTCCCCAGGTAAGGAGGCCGTTAGTTGGGTAGAAAAGGTAAAACTCGTGGCGGCGCTCGCCGGCGTCCAGCTCACGCTTAGCCCGCTCTGTTGGCTGCCATCCGGCCTCACCAAGTTCGCTATGGCGCTCGTCACCGTCTCTGCCGCAGCAAAGCTCTCCACGCGACTTATCGTTTGGGTATCGCCTACCAAAAGCATCTTAAAATCCCAATCCTAAACTAAGCTGTAAATGCCACCAGCCCAACGGATTGCTCCCACCACCACCACCCCCGGTGGCTTTTAAGCTCAGGTAATCCACAACAAAATAAGTCAAAAAGTAGCCCTTCGTAAACATGTTTCAATTCCCCCTAAGGCGTCAGCGTAATGCTGCTGCGGTTCCCGTTGGCGTCTACGGTGGCCACCACGCGCGTTATGCCCCCGTTCCCTGCCGAAGTGAACGTCACCGTCGCCGCTCCGCCCGTCGCCCCACTCACCGGCCCTAACAACACACTCGCCATCAGCCTTAACGCCTGACGCAACGTCAAATTGCTCTCCAAACTCCCCGATGCATCCAAAGCCGCCGGCACGTCCGTCCCCGAAATCAAGCTGTGCTCCGAGGGCGTCAGCGTTACCCGACCACTCGCATCTGTTATGTCCGCCAAACGCTTGGCGTCCAACTGCTGCACCTCATAGGAGGCAACGCCGGCCACACCTCCTACCGTCGCGTTTACCACCAACTGAACCGTGTCCCCCGCCGCATAACTCGACGGTATCGTGCAGCTGCAGGCATAAACCCCTGTCCCCAAATTCGTTACCGTCACACTCACACTGGCGTCCACCGCCCCGTTGTGCACCAGCTGCGCCGTCGGCAAACTGTCTGCATTCACCGCCGCACCCGTGCTGCTGTTGGTGGTTATCACCCGAACATAGTTGTCTCCCGGCTTATAGCTCATCTTCTTCTCCTAATGCACCAAACCGCCGCCCAATGGACGCTTGCCTGGTACCAAAAACGCCTGAATAAACGCCTGCGCCCACATCTTCGCATAGCTTTGTATCCCTGTGTCGTTGGGATGTATCGAATCGGCTAACTCGTTGGTGTGCTGGGCGAAATAGCGATAAGCATACATCGCGCCCTGATACACACTCTTCGGGTTGCTTGCTACTACTGCCGCTACCGCCGCAGGATAGGAACTCTCCAAAAGTGCATCAACAGAGGTATTACTCACCTGGAAATAGGGAGCGTTGTTGAGTATCACCTTAAAACCATCGGCTACCAGCTGGTTCACTATCGCCTGCAGGTTGCTCTGATAGGTGGACGCGGCAACACCGCCGTTTGCATCGTTGGCACCCAGACAAATACTTACAATCGTCACCCCTGCACTCTGAAAAGCCGCCACCGCATTGTTAAAATAATTGTTGCTGTTAGTAGGAAGCCAATCCGATGTTTTCGTTCCGCTTATCCCCTGGTTCACAAAGCTCACATTATGGAAGTTGCCCACGTACTTTAGTATCTGGCACTCATAGTAGGCGATGGGGTTGCCCGAACTGTCTGTGCGTTGGGTAATGCTATCCCCTATAAACCCTATCACCAGGTTCCCCCCGTTCGTGGCCACCAAGATCGTGTTAGAGGGCGCCGTGTGGCCGGCGCTATCGCTCGCTATGCACCGCACATAGTAGTTCCCTCCGGTCGGAGGGTTCCACGTCAACGTCGTAGAGGTCTGCCCCGCAATCGCCGTGTTAGGGGTCACACTTATAGATGAGCTATAGTACCAAGCATAGGTATAGGGGCTGGTGCCCCCCGTTGCCGCTCCCACCGTCGCCGTAACCGTGGTGGCGTTGGCGCTGGTAAGCGTAGCGGCTCCACTCGTCAACACATTGCCGGGAATGTATAGCCCATTCCAAATCTTGGCTTCGGAAACATAGTTGATGGCATTTGAAGCATAACTTGAGATACCGCAATAGCCTGCCGTTTGAAGGTTTGAGGTGCTATCCGTGGTTGTCACCGTCCAGATGGTGCCCGACGGAGCGCTCATGGTGCCCACAAAAAGATAGGCAATAAGCGTCGTCGCCCCTGCATTCGTGTTGGCATACAGCACCACCGTCACGCTCTGCCCAACGCTAACGCTAAATCCGCTTGCGGCAACGCTGGCCAAATACACGGCAGTACCGCCGATCACTTTATTAATATAGAGGGCACCCCCGTACAAGTAGGCCACATAATAGTCGTTTTTGTCCTGCAATTTCACCACAGGGCCTACGGACGTGTTCGCCGAAGTGCCTGTATAGACCCAGGTCACGGCGCACTCTTCGGTCTGCATCTGCCCGCCGGAGCCGCTCCAATAGCAGGGGTTGCCCACGCCCCCACTGCTCGCATTCAGTTGGCCTACGGTTGGGATGCTCCAGATATTGCCGGTGGTATCAATCCATCCGTTGCCGATGCCTGTAGTGCTATTGGCACCGGAGCCAACCGTTGTAGGCCCTCGGTTAAAGGTATCATCGAGGATCACGGTTTGTGCGCCGGCGCTATAGGCCCATAGAGCCATAACCAGCCCTAAGGTCATCTGTATGAATTTAACCCATCTCGTCATAATCTGCTCCCAATAAATGCTGACTTGTTTCAAACCCGCCCTTACAAACCCGCCTCTACCGCAGGACGGTGGGAACCGGAATGCCGAAGGTCTCGCACAAGGTTCGGCAATCCTCGCCGAAAAAGCGATTGCGGTCTGTGCCTTTCACAGAGGGGATGCCGGCCACAGTTCCACAAGGGGTATATTGCCAAAACGTCCACTTCTGCCAGCCTTTGGGCAGACGAGGGGCCGGTTGCTCGGTATAATGCGCTACCCAAAGCGGGTGGCCCCCGTAGGCATCCGTGCCGTCCATCCACTCCTCCCAAAAGGCGGGGCTGGTGTAGATAATGGGCAGTTTGCCGATCAGGTTCCTTGCGGTGATAAGGAACATGGAGACGGCAAACTGCATCCGTGCTTTGCCCACGCGCCGGGCACCCTCTTCATCTTCCAAATCCAACGCGATGGGCAGGTCTCGGGTGGGGTCGTAACCGGCGCGGCGTGCACTGCGTAGACAAACTTCGGCCTGCCACCCTCCCGGCTCATCGCAGCGGAAGAAGTGATACACTCCGCGCACCATTCCCACGGCTTTCATGCCGGAGAGGTTGGTAGCCAAGGAAGGGTCTACAAACCCCGTGCCCTCCGTCGCTTTGCAAAAGGCAAACCCTATCCCCGCTTGGCGCACCTGCTCCCAATCAACGCCGTTGTCATCGTGACTTATATCTACTCCCTCTAGCAACGCCATCTCCTCTCAAAACGTCTGTTTTCCCTCTTCGTTACAGGGCAAACCTTACAAAAACCGGCACGCAAAACGCCGCCCAATCGGTTAGACAGTGAGAAACCCGGAAAAAGGTTCGAAATGCCCTCACAACTTTGCCGGTTTTTGCTGTGACAAACCCACAAACTAGGAAGTTTGCTTGCCCACCGATGATTAAAATGCACCGGTGGGCAATAACAAGCTAGGAGTTGGAGTTGGATGCGCCCTCTAACTTCTGAGCGGTACGCTGAATGGCGCCGTCCACCCAAGCCTGAACCTGTTGCGCCAATACCGGAACCACCTTCTGCAACTCCTCTTGAACCAAAGGACGCACCGCCTCAGGCACAACTTTGCTTTTGATCTTGAGTTGGTCGGCCCGAATCGTCAACATCCTATGCAAAACCCCACCCGCAAACCCTAACACGAAGGGCACGAGGTGCGACAAAAAACTGTTCATTCTCCTCTGCGCGCACAAACCGCCGCCTTGGGGCGAACGGTTTCGTGGCGCTTCCTCCTTTCTTTTTCGTCTTTGTTTGGTTAAGAGCAACCCGTTTGGAAGACAAGTGCGTCCGTTAAAACGTTCGATAGCGCCCGCCTCGTCTTCGATAGCGAATGACGATATCTAGCTTCTCCTCGATGCGGGCGAGACGGGTGTTCAGCTCAGAAAGCATCTGATCGCGCTGATCATTGCGCGTCTGCTCGGTTCGTATGTCGCCCTGAACCCCGCCCATACGCTCCTCCAAAAGGGCAAGCCGATTGGCCTGACGAATCAGCGTGGCAACGGCCGCTCCGATCCCGCTGATCAACGAGACGGTGGCCATAGCCACCGTTACCGGCTCTGTGGTGGGCATCTTCTTCCTCCTTTCGGCTCCTCAATAAAGCCCAATGAGGAGCGCCCCATTCGTATTGGAACCGGTCGCCCATACCTGCTGCACGGCAATGGGGTTATAGCCCTTTATAAAAGGCATGGTGAGCTGGTCGCCGCCGAGTGTGGTAACATGCAGCGTGCAGTCGGCGCTTACCAAAAGCCCGCGTGCATAGGGAACGCCGTTCACGTTGGCCGTTACAAGCTGCGTGTCGCTAGGGGTAATGGGCCAAGCGCGTTGCGCCGGGTTTGCGGATGGAACGTTCATCTTCGCCTCCCTTGCTTGCCCTCTGCGCCGGGCTTTAACGAACCCGCTGCCAGCTTGTGTTCCAACGCTTCCACCCGCTCCTTAAGCCGCTCCCACTCTCTCGACATCTCCGCGAAGGTGGGCATCCGCCGCTCGCTGCCATCGGGGAAAACTGCGGGGAAAGGAGCTAGCTTCGGGTCGTCCGGCCCCACTACGGCCTGTACCTCCAGCATCGGCTCGGCGCAAACGGCCTCGCTCACCTGCGAAACCAACAACCATTTTTGGCAAGGATAAAGTACACCCTCCACGCGAAATCCCTGTCCTTGCCCCCGACACCGCACGGCATACATTGTTTCTCTCCTCCTCTCGAAAAGCTACGCCGTGGCGTTCGATCCATAGGCAAGTTGCCAAAGTCCATAGCCCTGCACATAGCGCCCCCGCACGGTGAAGTGGTAGCGCTCGCGAATGCGGGCCTCCGGCATGTCCATATCGGTCTCAAGAGTGATCGGCACGTCGCTGCGATTCTGGATGACAATGGGCTTCACCTCGCGACTGCAGTCCAACAAGAACCACTGATAGCCCGGAATGTAAGGGTTGATCACCAGCTTATAGCGACCGTTGAAGTAGTTGCGATAGGGCGTCGCGGGCACCCCGGCCGTGCCCACCTCTCCGGGCTGATACACAATGTCCTGTGCCACCAGGTTCCACGCGCGGCGCGCCAACAACGGCCCCACCACCAGCGTGTCGGGCACCACGTGCATGGGAATGCCTTTATCATCTACAAAGCTCATCATCGCGGTGGCGGCAGCCTCTAACGCCGAATCGCTGAGGGGCGCTGTGGTGATGTTGCTCTGAATAGGGCTGCTTCCCTCCTGATGATTGGCGTTGAAGAAATACTGACCATCGTAGCAAAGCTGCGAAAACCCGGAGACCAACCCTTGAAACGCCAACTGGTTCCAATGCCGCACCGGCTCTTGGGCCAACTCCCGAACCCGCAGCATAATCAGGCCGTACTGGTCGTCCTCGATCATGCGCCTATCAATCACCAAAGCGCCCTTGTAGAGAATATCGGCTAACTGATAGGTATCTTCGCGAAGCGCCTGCTCCTTGATCTCGTCGGTAAAAGGCTGCATAACGGCACCGCGCCCCAACCACGCATAGCGCTGAATGGGGAGCGTGGTCGGCAACTCTGTGGCGATCTGGCGCCAGTCTGCCTTCTCGTTGGCCTCCAAATAGGCGTTGTTAAACTCCGTTTTGATGCCGGCCTGCGTCAACAAAAGCAGGTCGGAGGTCACAATAGCCATAAAGATTTTGAGACAAGGGAACCGTCGCTTTTAGGCGACACAGGGAATTGTCTCGTCGCCTTCTGAGGCGACCGACGAGAGCCTAAGCCGTCGTGTCCCCTGTCCACTCCTCCTTTCTTCTCAGATGTTTTGATGTTGCATTAAACCCATGCGCATTCAAGGCGCGTGGCGCCGACATTTCACTGCCGGTGAAGATGGAAACTAGCGCACCGCGGCATCAATGCGAATGCGCACGTCGTTGGCATCCTCCACTCCAACCACATAGCCCACCAACGTGTTTGGGTTGGAACTGTTGGTGGTATTCGTTGTCAGAGTCTGATCGTCGAGCGCGTAGACGGCATCTCCTACCAACGTTTGAGAAGCGGAGGGCAAAGCAAACACATAAGTGCCCGTCTTCTGCACGCGAATGCTCTGTGCGCCCGCCGGCCCGCCGCTGTTGTCTATGGTCTCGTAAGCGACGCCTAAAAAGTTATCTGCCGTGGTGGCAGCGCCTGCCCGCGCCGGGTAGGCGTACCCGTCGGCGTTGTAGGCCACCACCAAAGTTCCTTTGTTGATGCGCACAGCCCCCATTTTGTAGGCCACGATCTGCCCCGGTTTTCTTTGGGCCTCGCGCGGCCCCGTAGATGCTGCCATCCTAAATGTCTCCTTTCACTAGAACGTGTCCTGCCGCGCAGGCTTTTAAAGCAGTGCGGCAGGCCGCCTTCCTCCTTTGCTTTGAGTGCCTGCTTCTTGTTCCGGTCGCCGTCATCCACAGGCGGCTCTCGCATTTCCAGCCGAAAGCTCCCACTATTCCCTTGCCGCCAACAGATTCTCCGCTAACGCCTCCTGCTTCTCCGGCGTGGTAAACCCCATCTTAATGGCCATCGCCCGTTGCGCCTCCGTCAGACGCTCCCAAGCGCCGCCCTCACCGCTCCCATCCAAAGGGTTGGGTAGGCGGCAAGGTGCCGACACCCGTTGGCCTCCGCCGGCAGCCTCCACCCCGAACTTCGCATCGGCCTCCAGATTCCAGGCGCGCGCTTTAGCCCTCACAACCTCCATCGGCTCGAAATCTACCTGCGCCCCTATAGTGACCCCGCTCTCCACCCCATAAAGGCGTATGGCCGCCCGTTTTGCCTCCGCTCTGGCCTCTTCAAGCGCCTCGATACCAAGCTTCGCCATCTCCAACCGATGCCGCAAGTCCGAAGCCGAAACGATGCCCTGCTCCTGCAGCAGCTGCACAACCTCCCTGTCCGGCTCGCCAACGGCCTCTATCGGCAGCGATGACTCCTCAGCGAGAGCCTCCTCGATCTCTAACGACGCCTCTCCCCTCTCTAAAGCCTCCTCCAACTGTTTTGCAGGCTCCTCCGCCTTCGCCATCACCTCCTGCCCTCGCCGCAGCGCAGAGAGAATCTGCCGCACACCCTCTTGCCAATGCATGGCCATCTCGCTCCTTTCTCTATCGCTATCCATCCGCTCCCGCACCTGTACGCGGGCGCGTAAACGTTCTAATGCCTCTTCAAACGAAAGCATCTCATCCACCAACCCGACTTTCACTGCCTGTTGCCCCACAAAAAGCCCCCCACGCGCTACCTGCTGAAGTTGCCTCTCGGTAAGCGCTCGCCGCCGCTGCACAAAGCGCGTAAAGACCCCTCCCACCGTGCGCACATATCGCTCCAAATAGCGCACATCGGCAGGTAAAAGCGGTTGACCCGGCGCCCCTACCCGCTTGCGTGGGCCGGTGGCAACCGCATGCACCCGCAAGCCGGCTCGCTCGAACGCGCGACTGCTGTCGGTGACCACCAACAAAGCCCCTATCCCTCCAACCGTTGCCGTGGCGTTGCAGTAAATAGCGTCGGCGGCGCAGGCGATCCAGTAGGCCGCACTACACCCCACGTCCTCGATGTAGGCCGCTAAAGGCTTTTGCCGGGCAAAACGGTAAAGAGCCATCGCGAGGTCATGCGTGCCAGCCACTTGCCCCCCAGGTGAATCGATGCGAAGTAAAAGGGCGCTCACTTTGGCATCGCTGAGCGCCTGGCCCACCGCAAAACGCGCCCAACGTGTCGAGCACCCGCCCTCCACCGGCTGCTTCGTTAATCGGCCCACGAGGTTGAGCACCGCAATGCCGTCCTCAAGCACGCGAAAACCCGAACCGGCCTCACCTAGGCGAACCTCTTCCTCCTCGCTACGTGCTTCCTGCGGCAAACGGGGATCGCTCTCAGACGCCGCCACATAGGGTTCCAGCGCCCACAGCGCCTCTTCTGTTAACCAACCGTTTTCCATTCCCTTTACCTACTTCGTTCTGAGGATTCCAGCGTCTCTCAAGTTAATGGAGGCAAAAACCGGCAATTTTTCTATAGATATCTTTTTCTTGTTAAGCGTATATTGTCTTGCGACTTTTTGTAGGAGGATGAAATTTGTGTTACGCAAAATCGTTTTTTGTATTGGAATGACGACTTTTTGCCTCTGTAGCCATCTCTTGGCATCGGCGCAAACCATCACAACTCTCAATCAGGCGCTGAACGATAACCTCTTTCTGTTCAGCAGCGGGTCGTTGGCTAATACGGACATCCAAGGGCTTACCGCTATCGGCGGGAACCTCACGTTGTCGAGCATGGGCCTCGGTGACTCGAACTTCGATACCGGCAAAAACTCACTTGTGGTGGCCGGCAATGTGTCGTCATCTAGCTCCGCCATCAACCACGGCAACGGTGTTATCGGTGGAAACCTCTCCGGCAGCCTCTACGATAACGACCCAAACGGCCACATCTCAAGCGGTGTTGGAAACTCCGTTGCCGCCCTCGGCGTTGACTTTAACGCCGTCAAGAACAACAGTACCTCCCAACAAAACCAGCTTGCCGGCCTCAGCAACAGCCCCGGCGCCACGTTCAGCTTCAACTCCAACCGCTACGACCTCAATTTCACCAACGCCTCGCCGGTGAATGGGCTGTATGTCTACAACCTTACCCAGTCTCAATTCAACAATCTCTCCACCGGTGCCTACCTCAACATCGTCTTCTCAGGCTCCCTTCCCGCCCACCCCATCCTGATCAACGTGGCCGGCTCGTCTCCCCAGTGGAACGGCGTCGTGGAATTCAACAACCAGCAGTTTACGCAACCGACCGATGCCATCCACTCCGATCTGTTGTTCAACTTCTATCAGGCCAACAGCCTTGCGTTGAACCAGTCCATCGAGGGGAATCTCTTGGCAACTTCGGCCAACGTTACAACCAGCGGCTATGGGCATATCGGAGGCGCGCTCATTGCCAACAGCCTTTATGGAACCAACGGCAGCCCGGCCAACTTCGAGCTACACTGGAACGGCCAGGGCTTTCAAATTCCCCATACCGCGACACCCGAAGCAAGCTCTCTTGCCGCCCTGGCAGGCCTGCTTTTATTCGGGGGAACAACGGTCTGGACGCGACGTAGGAAAAGCCCGTATCGAGCTAACGATGAAACGGTTGCTTCCTCCTAGCCACGACTTCCGGTGTGAGGAACCGCAGGACCGCTGCCTGTCACCCGGACGGCAGCGGTCTCGTTGGTTTGCCAGCCCTCATCGCGCTTGCGGGCCTCGTTGGCGATCTCTACGGCCTCCGCCTGGGCATCTGTCAGCCGCGTAACGCTCTTCAGCTCCTTTATCTCCAGCTCCACCCAATAGGGCAGCCCTAACAGACGAAGGTGCAGCGCCCCGGCCTGCTGCAAAGGCGCAGCGGCCTTGCGGGTCAACGTACGCAAGGCCGCCGTGTAGATGTCCCACTCCACCCGACTCCATGTCTCCGTAGAGCCTTCCACAATGCCCATGAGCGTGGGCAGCTGCTTCAAAGCCTGCACCAGCCGCAAACGCAACATCTGCCATAAGCCCCCGACGTCAGGCCAAGCCTCCCGGCTTCCCGCCGCATTCACCACCGTGTTCTTATCATGGAAAAAGGCGTCATCCGCCTTGAGATCGTTCCAAAAAGCGACCGCCTCCTGAAAACGCGCCTGCACATACTCGTTGATCTCCAGCGGATCGGTCAATCCAACCACCTCCCGTGCGAGGTTAGCCCACATTTCAAAATCGAAGCCCACATCCCATTTCGGAGTACCGATGCGGTGGAAGGCCAACATCACATCGCGCCAAAAAGCCAAGCATTCTAAAACCACCGTTAAGGCGGCACCAAAAGGAGCCCTGCCATAAGGCTCATCGGGCAAGGCCGCTATGCGACTGGTGAAGAAGCGCTCCATCGGCATCGGCACAAACAGCCCACCGAACCCCGCCGCATACAGCCCCATGCCGTTGGGGTTGGCTATCTGCTGCTGGTAGAGCCGCAAAACCCCATCGTCATCGCGCCGATAGCGAAGGGTAAGCGTGTTGACGGGGTAGACCGCCGCGATGCCCTTTCCTCTCGACGCCGGCACCGCCTCCACCGCGCACATCCCCGCAAACATCAGCATCTGAAAGTTTTGGGCCAGCGCATCCTCAAAGCCGCCTACTTCCGGGCTGTTATCCCGCCATAACACCTCCAGCAACGCCGTGCCTTCCGCCGATTCCTCCACACTGCCCGACGCGGTGCGCGTTAGCGCCTTTAACCTTACCGTCTCCGCATTACATCCCAAATGCACTCCATTCCATAAAGCAAGTCCCACCTCCGGCACCAAGTCGGGCAAGAGCGAAAGCAGCTCTAAAGGCTGCTGAGCCGCCAGGCGCGCGACTCCCTCCAACGATTGAAGGGCCATGCTGGTGCCGAAATCTACCCCGCGTCGAGCGATGTAGCCCAAGCCGCCCTTGCCGAAAAGCACCTGCCCGGCCCCTTGAGAAACGCGCCGTCCCTGCCAAGCAAAACGCTCCGAACCCACGTAATCTGGAATCTGCTTTCGCCCTATTGTGCTTGCCATCCGTTTCCTCATGCGTTGTCTTCTCAGCGTGCCTTTCTTCTCCCCACCCCCCAACTCGGTGCGTAGACCGCTCGCTCCGGTGCTTGCTGCAAGGTAAGGAATGCGATGCCGACAGCATCTATTTGGTCGTCATGGGCCCCTAAAGGGAAGCTCTCGGCCTCCTCAAGAAACGACTTCACCCAGCCCGAACCGTCCTCTACCAGCACCAAACGCCCCTGCTCCGCAATCGGTACCCACACCGAAGCCAAGGCCACCTTATCCGTTTGGCGAGCTACGGCAACGATGCTAAAACCCGCAAACACGGGGTCTCGCTGCATCTCACTCACCAAACCTGCCGCCATTCCCACGCTCTCTACCCCAATGCGCCGCAACGGGTAACGCCCCGCAAAGAGACGTGCCCTCTGGGCGATAGCACGGCGCCCCATCCCCGGCTCCCACTGTCCTCGCGCCGGTGCAAACAGATAGGTGGTGCCCTCTGCATCTATGCCCAAAGGAAACGCCACCGTGTAGTCCGCGCTCGTCTTGGCCGATACCGCTAAATCTACCCCCATAACGGCCTGCTTCAGCGGCGGCACCTGCTCCTCGCCTATCACCCGAAAATAGGCGCCCTTAATCAAGCCACCCCCGATGGGCATCGGGCGACCCTGAAACTGCCCAAACCAAATGGAGGGCGACTTCTGCTGCTCCTCCAAAAAGGCATCGGAGAGACGTTCCGAAAGCTTCTCGCCCACCGCCCGCCCCATCGGGTCTTCGCCTTCGCCATCGTAAATCGCACTGAAGCGCAGCAGCTCCCAACCGCCCTCCTCCAGCAGACGGCCTGCCAAGTCTTCCGTATGATAGCGGTGGAACATCACCACCACATTCGTTTCCGGTCGTATGCGCACCTTCGCTCCCGCGCTCCAAAACGTCCAAACGCTCTCGCGTATCACCGGCGAGAGGGCTTCTTGCGGCGAGGCGTAGGGGTCATCAATAATCAGCAAGTCCGCCCCTTGCCCCACGAAGCCGGTACGCAAGCCCAGCGCCATAAAGCTGGGTTGGCCATCGCGCAACTGTGTGCGTGCTACCGTGCTCCACATGCCCTGTTGGGCCGGTTCCACAACGCGACACGGAGGCCCAAACACATCGTGCAAAGAGGCATCGCGCAGGAGCTGGAGGTTGATTTTGGAGAAACGGGTAGCATGGGTAATGTTGTAGCAGGCCAACTTAATGCGCAGGGTCGGTTTTTGCGCCAGCATCCAGGCGGGGAAGCGTTGGCTCACGATCACGCTCTTGCCCACTTGAGGTGGAGCGTGGATCAGCAGTCTTGCGCCTTGCTCTTGGCGCAGCCGTTCGAGACGGTTGCACAGAAGGCGCTGCCAGGGGTCTAGCCGCCACGGAAACGTCCTCTCGATGAACGCCGCCAGGGCGATCAGATGGGTTGGGGGCAGCCATGGGTGCAGGGCCTGCTGTAACTGGCTCTTGAAGGAGGCGATCACGGATGTGGAGGGCAACCCTTTGCGCCGCCGCCTCATCGAAAGCTCGTATCTCCTCTAGAATCGCCTCTTGAAACGCCTGCAACGCAGCCACATCGGTAAGGCGTTCCGCAAGCTCCACACCGGCCTTCAGCGTTTGACGCAGTTCCTGAGCCGCCTTCAATAACAGCCGTCGCGGGTCTTCGATCTTGATGGCCTCTACATGCGTCTCGACGGCCTCGTCGCCACAACAACGGTCTAAAAGCTGTTGGAGGGGTGCCCGTCTCCAAATCGTTCGGCCGGTTTGGGGGTCTCGTTCGCGAAAACGTATCCAAAGCTCCTCCCCTCGTGGCGACACATCGTAACGCCCCGTCTGCGGGTCTCGCAACCAGCTGTCACACGCCTCCAAAATCTCATGTACTCTCTCCAAACTCCACTGCAGTTCCGCAATCGGGTCTCGTTTACGAGCACGTGTCACCCCGCCCTCCTTCCAAAGCGATGCTCACTATATAGATCGAAAATTCTCCGTTCCCCATGGGGCATCTCCAAAACCCTCTCTTACGACTCTCCAGAACAGCACAACAGGCGCGGCAAACCGGTAGTTTCTCCAAAATGGCAAGTCCCCGCCCCCTTTCTCCATTCAAAACAATGTAGACGCCTCAGCGGCCCATGACACTCCCTTAACCCTCCAATTTCTCCGGCCGCTGCGTTGCTGTCCGCGAGGACGAAAGGAGGGGATAGGGGGCGAGCAAAGCTAACTCGCTTGGTTAACTGCCTCTAGAACCGCGAGATTGGCAGTCTATGCAGCCCCTCCCCCTACCCCTCAGAACTGCTGGGAATGGAAACTCAAGATTTCTCGCCTTCGGCTCGAAATGACAGTTGTGGCATTGGCTCGAAATGACAGGTGTTTATCTCGTCTGTGGCACGAAAGGACAGGCGTGTCGCCGGCTCTTCAAGCCCCCACCCCCCGCCCCTCAAGGCCGACAAGGGGTCCCCAGAAAATCGCAAGATTTTCTGGGGCAGGGCGCCCTCCCCCAATTTGGGAGAGGGGAGACCAGCAAGCTCATTGGCAGTTTCTATGATAAGCTTCCCTTCGGCAACCCAACACAACCGCCCCCTTTCTTCAATCAGTAAGACACAATAAACGCCTCAGCGGCCAGAACCATTTCTTTCAAAGCCTATGTCTCTGGCCGCTGCGTTGCTGTCCGCGAGGACGAAAGGAGGGGATAGGGGGCGAGCAAGGTAAGCTTACTTTGCTGACTTACTCTAGAACCGCTAAGGCGCCGAGGCCGCACTTGTGGCGGGATGGTTCTGCACTACAATAAGCGCGCTCGCTTGGGTGATAAGCTTCCCATTCTTATCGAGCGCATCTATCTCCACCACATGTTCCCCGTCCGCCACACTGCGCGTATCCCATTTATAAGTAAAGGGGGGCACATTCGTTAACTGCACCACAGCACCATCCACCAAAAACCGCACGAACTCAATGGGGTCTGGCTCCCCTTCAGGGAGCTTGGCCTTCAGCGTGAGAAAACCAGAGACGATAAGCCGATGCTCCGCCTGCGCACGCGCTACGGCCCCGGCGGCATAGTCGTTCGCCATCGCCTGAATCGCTTGGGCGATCTGCATCTTCCAGTCGTTCAGACGGTTCGCCGCGCTTGGCTCGAAGAAAGGAGGCGGCATTCGTTCCACCGTAAACTCGAACACATCGCCGACCTGCGGCGAATAGGCCACAGCCGTGTTCAATGCACTCAGAGGCAAGAGCACCTTGGTGCCGACCGGCGGAACAAGCGTTCCAAATACCCCTTTGCCCTCCGCGATATTCGTGTAGATGGCCCACGGTTCCAAATGCGCTTTGGCAACGGCCGGCTGCGGCAATAGCTTTAAAATCCGCTCCCCTCCCAAAGAGATCGCAACCCCCTCATGACCGCTTCGTATTACCCTGCCGGCCTGCCGCGCCGTAACGTCGGCCCCAACCATGGAGGCGCAACGGATAACCCGCCCGATCACCAAGAAGGTTTTGCCACCATCCACACTTATCTCAACCGGCGCGTAGAGCGCGTTCGTCACCCGAAGGAGATAGGTCGGCACGCTGTCATCCGTTGCCGGCTGCGCCGTTAGCTTCACGGCACTGCAAAGGGTTACAAGGCCGGCAAGCATCCAAACAAAACGCTTTGCACTCTTCCTTACCATGGCCGTTGCCTCATAGAATGGAAGGGGCATGCCTCACATCGGTAGGCAGTCCCTTTTGTCCCACCAGCATCCAGCGCAGCGCGCGCCGCGTGGCACGCCTCACAAGAGGATACGCTTGATCCATGGCCTCCTCCAACGTGCAAGCCCCCTCGACGATAGGCAGTACCGCGTGCACCCCCTCCGCAACGAGGGCCTCCTCTGCCTCTGCCTCCACCGCACCGACAAGAGCGACCACAGGAATGCCTAGCCCCAGTCGTGCGACCCGCCGCGCCACGCGGATCATGGCCTTGCCGTGCAGCGTCTGCCCATCCAGCTTGCCCTCGCCCGTCAACACAAGGCAGCTGTTCCTGCAGTGGGTATCGAAGTCGAGCACATCCAGCACCATCTCGGCGCCCGCCACCAGCCTTGCCCGGCAAAAGGCC
>NZ_DATGKU010000241.1:0-13039 GCF_035294505.1 Chthonomonas sp.
TCTAAGCCAGGCCTCTTTGGACTCGGTGTATTGACGGGGAAGGCCGGGCACAATGAGGAATTTGTTGCCTAGGGTCTTATGAAACTCGATGCTTTTGGCCAGCTCATCGCCGAGAAGCGTTTCGATTCCCACATGCGCCCCACAGCATTTGAGACCAAAATCGTCCAGCATCTTACGAAGCTCCGCAGCCCCGTAGCCGTGGTAGCCGGCGAACTCCACCCCCTCGTAGCCCATCTGGGCTACCGCCTTCAGCACGCCGGGAAGGTCTTTGGCGCACTGCTCGCGTACCGAATAGAGTTGAAGACCAATCGGTATTTTTGCCATTGTCAGCTCCTTGGTTTTATTGCTTTTCCGAGCACCGCCAAGTATTCTACCACACCGCCGTTCCCTAGAAAAGATAAGAGGCTACTATTGCTTTTTAGGCTTGCGGGTTCGGCTATCCTTCGCCCCGCCGAAACGGTTGGACGCGGTAGAAGTGCTCGGCTTGGTCTTGCATGCCCGATTCCCAATTATCGTGCGCATCGGGCGGCGGCAGCCAGGGCGGTAGTTCAAGCAGCAACGTTTCCGCAAGGCGCTGTACATAAGGCTCGTACTCCTGGCGCAGCCTGCGGAGGGCAGCCCACCGTTCCGGCTTCCCTATATCAACCCCACTTCCCTCTAAGAGCTGCATGAGCGGCTCCTGCTGTGCGTCCGGCAGCCTATCCGGTAGCGGGTGCGGCGGAAGGGAGTCCATTTTAATGTAGTTAATATCTACCACCGCATGGCGTGCCATGGCATAGCAGCAATAGGCTCGCCAGGCCAGTCGGCGTTGAGCCGGTGTGCGCGCATCCAGCCCCACTTTCAACAGGGCTGTCGCGTCAAGGAGGGCTGTGATGGTGGAAAGCCAAGATACCCTATCGTGCTGCGAGCGATAGGCGAGGAGGGTAGGATACGACAGATGGCTCTCTAGCAGTTCGGCGCACCAGCGTTCGGCCTCCTGAAGGAACACGCAAAGGGCTTCAAGGCCGACGGTACTGCGCTCAAGGCCGACATTCTCTTCCCCGATCTGATCGATCTCTGCGTGGCGCCGGATTAGCTCGGCCCCACAAGGGGGCGAGCCTGCACGCGAGTCGAGCAGCAGAATGCCGCTCTCCCGCCGTGAAAACGCTTGATAGAGGGTGGGCATATAGCTGATAATAAGGGCGAGAAAGCCAAGGCCTATTCCGGCCGTGACAACGGCTAACGTGCGTGTTCCTAGGGAGGCGCCCGGTCGCTGCAGCCCCAGGGTGACAAAACAGGAGGCCGTATTGAGCAACTCGATCGGAAAACTCGGCGTTCCCTTTGTGAAAGCCAGCGCGTCGAAACCCCATTGCACGAGGGCGATGCCGAGCACAAGCCCTAGCGCCCAAATAGGGATCAGCAACAGAGTTGCCAACGGGCCGTACATGCCCAGAATAAGCTCTCGCCCTCTATTGCCGCAAAGGCGCGAGAGAGCAACCCAAAGCCACCAGAAAAGCCTGTGGAAATAGCGCGTAAAGCGAAAGAAGCTTATCACCGAGCGGGGCATAACCGCCGACTCGAAGGCGTCCCATGCCGTTAATAGAGCGAGGACGGTGCCGACAACGATGCTCAAAACCCCCATTGGAGTGCAACCCCTCCTTTCCGTTGCGGTGTTATTATGCGCTATTCCCTCTGCAAAGGCACAGGGTAGGCACAAGTGGGGCTTGAAGAGCCGGCGATACGCCTGTCCTTTCGAGCCGCAGGCATCTGTCCTTTCGAGCCGAAGGCATCTGTCATTTCGAGCCGAAGGCGAGAAATCTTGTGTTTCCATCCCCACCGGTTCTGAGGGAAAGAGGGTGAGACTACAGAATGCCGACGCCCAAGCCCCCTCTCATCCCCCCGCACGCGGGGGGATACTGCTCTCCCCCTACAGGGGGAGGGTTGGGATGGGCCTGTCGAGGCTGCCAGTCTCACAGTTCTAGAGGCAGTTTTACAAAGCAAGCCTGTCTTGTCCGTCCCCTATCCCTGCCTTTCGTCTTGCAGACAGCAACGCAGCGGCCAGAGAGATAGGAGATTAAGAGAATAAAACAGGCCGCTGAGGTATTTATTGTGTCTTACTTATTGAAGAAAGGGAGCTACTGTGTTTAGTTTCCAGTTCTAGAGCAAGTGAGCAAGGCAAGGTAAGCTTGAGGGAAGTTATCTATTACATTTCAACGCTCTGCGGTTTTCTCGATGTACACCCCGAAGCCCATCGTAAACAAAAGGAGGGGTAGACAGAACGATGGGATGACTTAGAGGGTTTTCCGTAGCCTCAAAAGGCGACGAGACGCTTCTTAATGTCGCAGACTGTGCCATTGTCTCCCTCTCTGGCTTGACATCGGCAGAGAGAGGAGTGTAAAATAGGCCTTGTTTGGGCGGTTGGCTCAGGGGTAGAGCGCTTCCTTGACACGGAAGAGGTCAGTGGTTCAAATCCACTACCGCCCATGTTTTGTTGTGCAGAAGCCTCCCAGACGGAGAGATCGCCGTTCCCTAAGCGAGAAGTTTTCTGCCCTTTCTCCTTACCCCTTTTATGGATACCTCTTCAAGCAAACGCTTCTAGGCAAGCGCGACTATGCGTTTTTGATGGGCATATCCACCAAACGTCCATCTGTACCACTTTGTTTGCACACATGCCCGCGTGAGGTTAAGCAGGAATAGCTGCAGAGAACACCGAATAGGCTTTGCAAAGCAAAACACCTAGAAGGGAGAAAGAGCATGGGCTTTACCGTTCGCGAGCTAAACCATGTGGCCATTCATGTGCAAGACCTCGATACCTCCGTAGATTTTTATGAGCGGGTGATGGGGTTGCCCCGCATTCCGCGCCCTAACTTTAATTTCCCCGGCGCCTGGTTTGCCCTTGGGAACCAAGAGTTGCACCTTATCGAAGACAAGCAACTCACACCGTGCACTCGTCGGCACCACCATTTCGCGCTACAGGTGGAAGACACCTACGCGGTTCGCGAGGAGTTAGAGGCAAAGGGCTGGAACCATTTCGTAAGCCACGGCCCTCGTCCCGACGGAGCCATCCAGCTTTTTATCTTAGACCCAGATGGCTATGTCATTGAGCTTGTCTCGCCCCCGAAATAGCCTAATCGCTCTTTGCATACTCTAGAACCAACAGCCGATGCGGGTAGTCTATGGTAGCACGTTTGGCGCTCGCTACAAATCCGGTGCCTAAAAGCCCACCGAATTCAAAATCCTCGGCAGGGTTTATCTGCGAATCGAGCAGATCGGCTCCAATGGCCGGATTGATCTGCCATTTAAGCGGCGTGCCCTCTTTCGATTCGATTTGAAGGGTTAACGGCTCACGAAACACCACCACTTTCTGATGTGTGTCGCTGGTACCGATGCCGAATTGCCCTTGAATCTGAAGCTCTCTGGCGCTGTTGGGTCTCATCTTCTGCTGCAACTGGCGCGCTAGACGAAGCGAAACAAGCCCTTCGGCATCGGCCCCGGTATCTACCAGAGACCAGGTGGGCTGTGTGTTGAACAGGGTGTGCACCACAATATCGCCCTCTTGAAGATGAAATGGAATGGTCACACTATAGTCACCGGGTTCAGGGGGCGGCGCCTTCGCATCCTTCCCGCGGGCAAACAGGAGGGTCTTTTTCGCGTAGTCAATGGTGATCACATAGTCGGTGAAGGCGCTTACTCCCAAAATGCCATCGAAGTTGCCGGGCAGGTTGGAGGTTGTCTCTATCGGTATGGTGGCAAAAGTTTCAGGCCCCATCTGCATACGCGGCGCCAAATAGATGCGGGTAGGCTCCTTACCGTTCACTCCATAGATAAGAGAACGGGAGATAAGCGGCAGCTGCAGTCTATCGGCCACAGAGGTGTTGAGGGTAATGTCGGCGCCACCGCCCGTATCAAACATTAAACGTGCCTGAACATCGCCGATCTGCACCGGAACGACCACATAGTTGCCGGCCAGCTCCACAGGAACAGTAAAGGACAGAACCCCGCCGTCGGTTTCCGCCGCCTTCATCTGACTTTGAGAGATAGGCGAGAGCGGCTCAAAGGGAGTGTGGTTAATGAGACGCCTTAACAAAGGCAGATGCGAGGGCAGCGACTCCATGGTCAGCGTGTTAGGGTGCCCTTTCGGGCAAAGGCTGAGGTAAGAGGCGAGGTCTACAAAGTCGCTGAGTCGAATGGTGTCTTTATTGCTCGCTTCATCCACCACATAATACCACGCCTCAGGCCACAATGGGTGAACGTCGGTGGCCTGCAGCAGCAGGGTACGTGCCTGGGCGTCATCTCCGTTCCACTCATACAGACGCCCCTGAGCGATAAGACCCCAATAGTCTTTAGGATCGAGTTGCAGCGAACGGGCGGCCTCGCCTTGCGCACGGTCTGGCTCGCCGGCTCTGAGAAGAGCGCAGGCTAGTAGCCCGTGGACATCCGCATTGTTGGGGTCGAGGCGAATCGCCGCTTCTGCTGCCGAGATCGCTTCCTCCCAAAGATCGAGGCGAAGCAGCGTGCGGACAAGCCCTATTCTCAGCCCGATCTGTTGGGGAGCCCGTTGGATGGCCTGCCGATAAGCCTTAGCGGCGGCTTCAAACTGGTTTTGTAGAAAAAGCTGTTCGGGGTCGGGGCTTTGCGCTACCGGTGGCGCTTTTATTGAGGGGGAGGGCGTCGGCCTTGAGGGAGGGGCTGCTCCGGGGAGGGCCCATGCGGCTGTAGAGGCGTCTATCCAGAGACAGCCTGCAGCACAAAGCAAGATACTGATCTTCCAAAAACGGGTCATATTTTCGTACCTTTGATATCTAGCACAAGGCGAATCGTGAGAGCAGCAAGACGATGCTCAAGAGATTCTCTAAAAAATTATGCACCATGCTACCCAAAATCTCAACAAAACGCTATTCGCTTTCGCGAATGGGTTATCGAGGGCAACGGCTCTGTTTTCCACTTCGCAGCAAGAGACGGCTGCTGCAACCCGCAGGCCAAGCCCAATGCGTCCGAGTCAATGCCCACCGCCTTTAGCTTGCTAGTCTTCCCTCTCTCTAAGGGGGGTTGGGCTGCAGAGGCTAGCAGTTAGTAAAGATTGACAATTTACATTATCCATAGCAAAGCTGTGCCGTATGTAAGGGTAACCCTTGTGGTTACTCCCTTGTAGTTACCCGACCATCATGAAATCGGCTCTAGAGGCAGTTAGCAAAACAAGCCTACCTTGCTCGCCCCCTATCCCATCCTTTCCCCCGATTCGGGAGAAAGGAGGCGGTTATAGTGAGTTCTCGAAGGGAAGGTTATCATAAAAAACTGCCAATGAGCTTACTGGTCTCCCCTCTCCCTGATAGGGGGAGGGGCGGGGGGGTGGGGGCTGTAAGGGCACCCCTTGAGGGAGGGCGTCAGTCTTGAAGAACCGGTGAAATAGACGCCTGTCATTTCGAGCCGAAGGCGAGAAATCTTGAATTTCAATTCCTACCGGTGCTGAGGGGTAGGAAGTGGGGCTGTTGAAACTGCCAATCTCGCGGTTCTAGAGCAAGTCAGCAAAGTGAGCTTATCTCGCTCGCCCCCTATCCCATCCTTTCCCCCGATTCGGGAGGTGCTAGCGCACGGCGATGCAGCGGCCAGGAAGATAAGCGATTAAGACAACCTTCCAGGCCGCTGAGTTGCCCACCGCGAGGTGCCCCTCTCCCAAATTGGGGGAGGGCGCCCTGCCCCAGAAAATCTTGCGATTTTCTGGGGACCCCAGCATCGGCCTTGAGGGGCGGGGGGGGTGGGGGCTTGAAGAGCCGGCGATACGACTGTCCTTTCGAGCCAAAGACGAGAGGAACAACTGTCATTTCGAGCCGAAGGCATCTGTCATTTCGAGCCGCAGGCGAGAAATCTTGAATTTCAATTCCTACCGGTGCTGAGGGGTAGGAGGTGGGGCTGCAGAGGCTGTCAATCTCACGGTTCTAGAGCTAGTTTGCAGAGCAAACTTGTCTTGTTCGCCCCCTATCCCGTCCTCTCCCCCGATTCGGGAGGTGCTAGCGCACGGTGAGGCAGCGGCCAGAGAGATAGGTGATGCAGGGAGTGATGCAGCCGCTGAGGTGCTTGCTGTATCCGAAATGGACAAAGAGGGCGGTTGTGGTGAGTTTCCAAAGAAAAGCTTATCAAAGGAGACTGCCTGTAGGGGCACGGTGACCGTGCCCCTACTTGTTGTCCTTACCCCTGCCTCAGTTTTTGTGAAGAATTGAGGTAATCTTTAGTGTCATGTCTAAGACATCTGCTCCGAAACGTGTGCTCTGCGTGTTTGGCACGCGCCCCGATACGGTGAAGATGGCGCCGGTGGTTCATGCCTTAAAACGGTACCCGCAAGACTTCACCGTGCGTGTGGTGGTTACCGGTCAACACCGAGAACAGATGGAACAGGCTCTCCGCGTCTTTCAGATAACGCCCGACAGCGATCTCGCCATTATGCAGCACGGGCAAACCCTCGCCCAGATCACCGTGCGCGCCCTTGAAGGGCTAGATGCAGAGCTTGCATCCCATCCCGCCGACATCTGCCTTGCCCAAGGCGACACCACAACGACCTTTGTAGCAGCCCTCGCCGCCTTCTATCATAAGGTGCCTTTTGGTCATGTGGAGGCTGGGCTACGTACCGGCAAGCGCTACGACCCTTTTCCGGAAGAGATGAATCGTCGCCTTACCGCCCCTCTCGCCACATGGCATTTTGCCCCCACCGAGCAGGCTCGCGAGAATCTCTTACGAGAAGGCATCGCTCCTAACACCATCTTCGTTACAGGCAACACCAGCATAGACGCACTGCTTTCTGTGGCTGCCCAACCGGCTACGTTCGACGACCCGCGGCTGAAGGCGATTGTGGAAAGCGACCAGCGCCTGATTCTAGTGACTGCTCACCGAAGAGAAAATTGGGGGGCGCCTATGGAGCGAATCGCGCGCGCTTTGGCCCTGCTCGCGCAGCGCTTTCCCGACTGTGCTATCGTGGTGCCCATGCATCGCAACCCCATCGTGCGGCAGACCCTGCAATCCGTCCTTGCAGAAGTTGACGGCGTAGTCCTTGTGGAACCACAGGAGTATGTTCCCTTTGTGCACCTCATGAAACGCGCAACGCTTATTTTAACCGATAGCGGCGGTGTGCAAGAGGAGGCCCCGGCGCTGGGGGTGCCTGTGCTCGTTCTCCGCGAAACCACCGAACGACCGGAGGGCGTGGAGGCCGGAACCAACCGCCTCGTGGGCACCGACACCGAAACGATTGTGGCCGAGGCGAGTCGGTTGCTTAACGACCCGGAAGCCTATGCTCAGATGGCACGCGCCGTGAACCCCTACGGCGATGGACACGCAGCGGAACGCATTGTCACTATACTACGACAGGCACAATAGTGCCGACTTTCGGGAAGGACAAAAAATTTTCCCTCCGTATTCGCGTGAGATTCTGCGCTCGCATGGTGTCTATATATTACACGAAAGCCCTCTTAGAGAGGCGACCTCCCGATGTGCCCCAGCAAGACCTCCCCTAAAACACCCTCCCAACTTTGATGATGTCTTTAGAGGGAACAAAGTTTTCTTGAAATCAAGTATACTAGGTTAAGGTGGAGCGGATACTTTTTATGTCTGGGCTACAGAGGCGTTCGCGCCATAAGCACTCTAACTATCTCCGCTGGATACGGCAAACAGCTCGACTGATGCTGTTCGCCTATCTTTTGCTCGCCGTTCTAGGCGAGATCACCCATGCCTACGAACATCAGGGGGAGTGGCAGGCTGCCGTCCAACAGATCGCTTCGGAACAATCCTCTCACCAACCCCATATTTCCGCGATCGCGCTATTACAACCGCATCCTTGCGCCCTGTGCACTTGGCAGGCGAATAACCTCTCCCCAAGCCTTCCTACACAGCACCCTGCAGAGCGTCTTAACAACTATCCGCTGTCGCCATCTATCTACTCTGTAGCCGCTTTGCTCATCTACCCGCCAACCACCTCCTCTCGCTCACCGCCTCACGCCTAACCTCCTCAAATACGTTCTTCTTCTGTCTTCAACCCTGTTTATTGGCATTATAGGCGGCCTTTGCATAAGGTCTCCTTTTAGAGTGCCCTGAAGACACACAAATACCTACTTCAAATCCCGACATTTATAACAATCATTTGAGAGGAAAACACCATGAATGAGGTTCTAAAGTTCATTCACGGTGGAGGCTTTATGATGTATCCGCTCATCCTCGCCTCCATCGTGCTTATTGCCGTCATCATCGAGCGCGCCATCTCGCTTCGACGCTCCATTAGTGATGGAGATGAGTTGCTCGACCTGATCAAAGAGGCCGATCGGCAAGACCCCTCCCATAAGCGGGCTATTGCGGTGTGCGAAGGAACCCGCACTCCCCTCGGCCGCATCTTCGCGCGAGGTCTCAGAAACGCCCATCGTGACGTGGAGGCCATCGAGATGGCCATGGAGCAAGAAGCGGCCAACGAAATACCCGCTTTGGAAGCCAACCTTATCGTCATCAAAACGATCGTCAACATCTCCCCTCTGCTCGGCTTGTTGGGAACCATTGCCGGCATGATTCGCTCTTTCCGCGCGGCATCGGAACATGGCCTCTCCAACCCCACCCAGATTCTCGGAGGCATTGCAGAAGCCCTTATCTCCACGGCAACCGGCATCACCTTAGCGGTCATCGGCTTCATCGCCTTTAACTACTTCAGCAACCTCGTGCGAAAAATCAACGAGGACCTTGAGTTCTATAGCGCCGAACTGGTTAACTATCTCACCGGTCGCGTGGATTGAAAGGGGGCGGATTATGCGGAAGCTTGTAAGGATTCCACGCAGAAAACCCTTAGAAGAGGCCGAGATCATCGTCATCCCGATGATCGACGTCATGATGTTCCTCCTCTTCTTCTTCATGGTCGCCAGTTTAGCCATGGTCATTCAGGCGGGGCTGCCGGTAAACCTTCCGAAGGCCTCAACGGCCTCAAACCACTCCTCCCAAAACATCACCATTACGATTCAGAGGGACGGTGCGACCTTCCTCAACACAACACCGACCCCACTTAATCGCCTTGCAGACGCTTTAAGAGCGCTCCACGTCACCGATAAAGACCTCGTTATCATCAATGCCGATAAGGATGTGCTTCATGGAGTGGTGGTAGAGGCGATGGATCAGGCGCGTCAGGCCGGCGTCACCCAGTTCGCCATTGCAGCGGTAAAGTGAGGAGGTTATAACAATGCGACGCCGACGTAGAGGCAACTCGCTGCTTACCAAAACACTCGTTATTTCGATCCTAATCAATATTGTGCTTCTACCCATCCTGGCAAAGTTTGGAGCCTTTAAAAAGGTGGAGGGTGAATTAATTCACGTCACCATGGTGCAGTTGCCCCCTCCAGTTCAAGAGCGACAGCAGCCTAAAGTAGAAAAGAAACAGCCCAAAAAACTTCCCCCGAAACACCTTGAAAATAAGAAGACGCATACCAACGTACACTCGCAGCAGCCCGTCCATACGCATCCCTCTAACCTGCCTAAAGTGATCGCTGCCACCTCCACAGGCAGTGGAGGTGGTAATGGAGGGGCTACGGTGGATAATACGGGTACCGGCGTGGCCGGGCAAGTGCCTAAACCCCTTACAAACCCCACTCCGCCGCCCAAACCGAAGCCCACACCACCGCCCCAACCGCAGCCCAAGCAGCCGACACCGCCGCCTACCCCCCAAAAACCCACCGAGGTTGCGGTGGCAAAGCCAACCCCTCAGCCGGAGCCACAACCACAGCCTGCACCGCAGCCCGTCTTTACCTTGGCCGAGCCGGCGCTTCCGTTGGCAGAGGAGCCTCAACCTCAAATTCCCGATGATCTGCGCTATCAGCCTCTCGATGCCATGTGCGTTGTGGAAGTGACCGTAGAGCCGGACGGCACCGTCGCCTCGGCGCGCATCGTGCAATCCTCCGGTCATGATACGCTCGATCAACTCGCTCTCGAGGCTGCACGCCAATGGAAGTTCAAACCCGGTACGCGCAACGGCGTCCCTGTAGAGAGCACTGCCAGACTGCATTTTCACTTCGAGGTAGATTAGGGGAAAACGTTATGCCATTTATCAACGCGCCTATCTCTTCCAATACCAAAACTTTTGTTCCACGCTATGTCAGTTTCATCGTGCTGAATCCGGCCACTCAGCAGCCTCTAACTACCGCCGAGATCACGCTGCAGAGAGGCTCAAACGGAGAGGAGACAGCTGTGCTCACTCCCTCTCTTATGGAAAAAAACCATGCCACCCCGGTCTTCGATCTCTGTACCTGGCATACGGTGTCGTCTGTGCCCAAACACCAACAGACGGCTATCATCCACCTGTTCTTAAACCACAGCCTGTGCCTTCAACTCAGCTCCCAGCGCTCTTTGTCAAACCAGTCTCCGCCCACGGCAGATATCTTCGTGGTTGTGAAGGCCTCCCTGCTTCAACGCCGCCAGGTAGAGCAGTCCGCCACCATTACCCACAACCAGATTCAGCAGTTTGGCGGAGGAGCAGGAGCCACCATCCAGTCCATTACGAAAACGCAGGCCGGTGTCGCTAATGACTCCGCCGGTCAAGAGCACATTCGTGGAGAACATGCGGAAATCTCTTATGTGGTGGATGGCGTGCCTCTACCCGAAATTCTCTCCGGGCAGCAGAGTGCGGTCGTCGTCCCCTCCACCATTCAAACCCTTCAGCTCCTCACCGGCTCTTACCCGCCCGAATTCGGCATGCAGACGGCCGGCATTCTCAACATTACCACCCTGCCCGGCGCCAAGAAACCCGTTGGGGAGTACGACCTTCAAGCCGGCAGCTACTCCACCACAAACGGCGATCTGAACCTGGAGGGTCCTATCGGAAAGAGGGGAGACTATGTGTTCGATTTCGCTGCCACCCGCACCCTGAACGCCCAAGACCCTCAACAACCCGATGACCAGACCGCCCACAACGCCGGTTCCAGCGTAAACGAGTTCGCCAAACTGCGTTTTCGGCCAAGTCCTAAAGACACCCTCATTCTCACCCTCAACCAGTCGCCGGACACCTATCAAATCAATAACCGTACCGGCCTGCCCGACTCGTTTGCCCTTGCAGGGGAGGGTTTTGGCTTTCTCGGCCTGCGCAATCGCGACGGTTCCATTCCCTCTATTAACATTGTGAACCCAAATGGGCTTGGCGCGGCTCCCATCGTGCTGCCTTCCCAACAGGCCGAGCATATGGATATTGACCAAAGAGAGGTTAACGAATACTCCACGCTCTCATGGCAGCGTCAGCTCAATCGTACCGATTCACTGCTCTTTGCCGTCACCTTTCTCCATGCCGGCGCCGATCTCACCAACCATAATCCGCCGGTAGATGTGCTCAACCTGCCCGTAGATAACTCCATTGAGTACAACCCAACGGCTATTCGGAACGTGCATCACTCTCAAATCTATGCGGCCGTTACGCTCCCTCGAAAAAACCATGAGATCAAGTTCGGAATTCTCAACGATACCCAGATCGGTAACGAGTCATATCAGATCATTCCGGCCAGCCAACTTGCCCTAGATGATCTCGCGGTTGTAGACCCGGCTCTCGCCCCTCCTGGCGCCCCTAAACAGGCGACCGACGCCCAGGGGCACCCGCTGTTCGACTCAAGTGGAAAGCCCGTTTATGTCACCGATGTCTACGGCAATCCCGTTTATGTGCCTACCAGCAGCACGGTGCCAACGCTGAACGTTCATCGTTCCGGCTTCTATCGCGCCGCTTACATACAGGATACCTGGAAGGTCTCTTCCCGTTTTACCTTTAACTATGGCCTACGCTTCGACTGGTTTCGGCAGGGGCAGAACTTGGGGCAACCCGTTGTGGACACCAACTCGCTCTGTCCCCGCCTCAATTTCGCCTACAACCCCGATCGGTTCACCTCGATACGATGGTCTTATAACCGACTCTTCAACACGCCGCCGCTCGCCCAAGGCAGCATTGTGGGCGCTCCCATTCAGCCGGAGACCTTAAACCAGTACGACATCAGCGTTCAACGGCTGATCGGCCGCGGTCAAACGGTGAAACTCGCCTACTACATTAAAGACATCCGCAACCAGGTAGATACCGGCCTGCTTATTCCCGGCAGCCAAATTGGGCTTTACTCCGCCGTCAACTTCCAGATCGGCGGGGTACACGGTGTTGAATTCAGCTACGATCTCACCCCGCCCAACGGTATAGGTCTTGACGGGTTTGTAAACTATACCTACTCCATCGCCTCGCCTGCCGGCTTCGACAACACGGGTGCGCCTGCCCCCTTCTTTAACGATCACGACCAACGCAACACCGTGGGGGCAGGGTTTGGCTATACTTGGAAAAACCAGGCCAATGTCTCTTTCGTCTTTACCTACGGCAGCGGCCTCGCCAGCAGCATCGTGCCACCCAGTCCTTTCCGAACTCCCAACAGCGAGTTAGACCTGCATCTCTCCACCGGCTCTCGGTTCCTAAAAGGTTTGGGGGCGCTTAACCTCGATATCGAGAACGTCTTTGATAGCCGCAGCGTCATCAACTTTCAATCTGGCTTCAGCGGTACCCGCTTCCAACAAGGCCGTCGCATCTTCCTCTCCTTATCCAGCAAGTTCTAAACGCGGGACGGCTCATCAGGAACCATCGTCTTGCGTGCTATGTGGAGTAGGGGCGGGGTAACCCCGCCCCTACACGATAGGTCAGCTGACAACGATCCGCGTACGGGCGATGCCTCATCTTTTACTGTAAAGGCAGCTGAACAAACCGCAAAGCCTTCCCATCATAGCCCCAAATACGACCAAAACTATCCGCTATAAACGACATGGACATCGGCACCTTCACCTCATGCAACGCCCCCACATCAGGCCTTGCCAAACTTCGATAGACATACACCTCTATCTCCCCTGCCTGACGCCAACGCCATACATACATCCGCTTTGGAGAAGACCAGGTTAACAGCCAAGGAGACTTTGTTGAGGCAGGCAACTCCTTCTCTACATGGCTTGCCCCGGTAACAGGGTCTATACTGACCACAGCCATTAAACCACTCTGCCGCTGACGCGCTAGAACCACAATACGCCCTGAGGCATCGGCATAGGG